>CAZFAE010000052.1:0-10480 GCA_964516035.1 uncultured Sphingobacterium sp. | reverse complement strand
ATGCGTGCTTCGGCAAATTTTTTCTTAATACGGTGAACCTGCACATCTACCACATCCCCGGGAACGGCTTTTTCTACAAAAACAACCAAATCGCCGTGTTTGGCCACTCCTTTTCCTTCTTCGGCAATATCAATTACAGATAGATTTTCTAAATATTGCAGTTCTGCAGGCACTTTCTTCATGGGTGCCAAAATTACGCTTTAATTTGGGATGGTGAAAGGCCGGCGCTTAATTCGTTACCATTAAATAAAGGCCGTTGGAAGTGACGTTGTATTGTTTGAGATTGCGGGTTGCTGGGGCTTTAACCGGAGCGCCATCGTACAAAGAAAATTTGGCACCGCTGCAAGGGTCGGTAGCAGTTAAATTGGGATTATCGAGTGTTACGGCACATTTTTGCTGAGGATTTACGGAGCTGCAACGGTCGTAAGCCACCAATGCATTATCTGCCCGGCGGTAAATAATTAATCCGGCTACGCCGTGATTATTAACAATTACGGCACCGCCCGGACTGTTGAGGGCGCTGATGCTGGGGTCGTTGGCGGGTACACTGAAATTGACATACACATCAGGAATGCGGCTGCCGTCATCCTTGGCACAGGCGCCAAGCAGTAGCACAAATACCGCAATTAGATGCCTGATTTTCATGATTTAGCTAATTTCTGATTGAAATTGTTTTAAGAAACGAACATCGTTTTCAGAGAATAAACGTAAATCTTTAATCTCATATTTTAAGTTGGTGATTCTTTCTATACCCATCCCAAAAGCAAAGCCGGTATATTTTTTCGAATCGATACCGCAGTTTTCTAATACATTCGGGTCTACCATGCCGCAGCCTAAAATTTCTACCCAGCCAGAACCTTTACACATATTACAGCCAGTACCTTTGCAAATGCTGCAGGAAATATCCATTTCTGCCGATGGTTCTGTAAACGGGAAGTAAGAAGGACGGAAACGCACTTGGGTACCTTCGCCATATAATTCTTGTACGAAATAGAATAAAGTCTGTTTTAAATCGGCGAATGACACATTTTCATCCACATATAAACCTTCTATCTGGTGGAAAAAGCAATGCGCCCGTGCAGAAATAGCTTCGTTGCGGTACACACGGCCCGGCATAATTGAGCGGAAAGGCGGTTTGCCCTGTTCCATCATGCGTACTTGTACTGATGAGGTATGCGTACGCAAGGCGATATCGCCTTTTTCGCCGCCTTTTTTGATAAAGAAAGTATCCTGCATATCTCTTGCCGGATGTTCTTCCGGAAAGTTGAGGGCAGAAAAATTATGCCAGTCGTCTTCAATTTCCGGCCCTTCGGCTACGGTGAAGCCTAATTTTTTAAAAATTTCTACAATTTCACTTCGTACCAATTGCAGCGGGTGACGGCCACCCAGTTCCATGCCTTCACCTGGAAGGGTTAAATCGGTATCGTTGCTTTGCTTTTGCGCACCGCCTTCAAATTGGGCTTTAAATTCTTCGTGCTTGGCCTCGGCCAATTGCTTAAATTCGTTTAAAACTTTACCAAACAAGCGTTTTTCTTCGGGTCCAACTGATTTAAATTCTTCGAATAAATCTTTGATGATGCCTTTGCTGCCCAGAAATTTAATCCGGAAAGTTTCTAATTCTTCCGCATTCGCGGGATGGAATCCCTGAATTTCGCTGGTGTATTGGTCGAGTTTTGCTTGCATTTGATGGTATATTTTATCGGGCGAAGCCCAAACTTAATCATTTATCTGTTTTTCCACGGGGTCCCTTGCAGGAGACCCCATGGGGACGGACTGTTGTATGAGCAGGGTCTCTCGAAGAGGACCCTGCTGTGTTGAAATTAAATAACACCTAATTCTTTGCCCACTTTGGTAAAAGCCGCAATGGCTTTATCTAAGTGAACCTGTTCGTGTGCGGCAGAAAGCTGTACCCGGATTCGGGCTTTGCCTTGCGCTACTACCGGATAATAAAACCCGATAACGTAAATGCCTTCTTCCAACATTCTGGCTGCAAAATTCTGGGCCAGTTTGGCATCGTACAGCATTACCGGCACAATAGGGTGTACACCGGGCTTAATATCAAAGCCGGCTTCGGTCATTTTGCTGCGGAAATATTGGGTATTGCTTTCCAATTTGTCGCGGAGTTCGGTGGTTTCGCTTAGCATTTCCAAAACGGCGATAGAACCGCCTACAATAGATGGAGCCAAGGTATTGGAGAATAAATAAGGACGTGAACGCTGACGAAGCAGGTCGATAATTTCTTTACGTCCGGAAGTAAATCCGCCGGAGGCGCCGCCTAAAGCCTTGCCCAGGGTTCCGGTAATAATATCAATCTGGCCCATTACGCCGTGGTGCTCATGCGTACCACGTCCGGTTGTACCTAAAAAACCGGAGCAATGGCATTCGTCAATCATCACTAAAGCTTCGTATTTCTCCGCCAAAGCGCAAATCTTATCCAATTGGGCAATGGTGCCGTCCATAGAGAAAGCGCCATCGGTAACTATAATGCGGTGGCGTAAATTTTGGGTAGCCTGTAATTGGGCTTCCAAATCGGCCATGTCATCGTGCTTATAACGGTGACGTTGTGCTTTACATAAACGAACGCCGTCAATAATTGAAGCATGGTTCAATTCATCAGAAATAATGGCATCCTGTTCGTTAAACAATGGTTCGAAAACGCCGCCATTGGCATCAAAAGCTGCAGCGTATAAAATGGTGTCTTCGGTGCCTAAAAATTCAGAAATTTTACGCTCCAGTTCTTTGTGTATATCCTGGGTGCCGCAAATAAAACGTACCGACGATAGACCAAAACCATGCGTATCAATGGCTTTTTTAGCCGCTTCAACCACCCGTGGATGAGAACTTAAGCCTAGATAGTTGTTGGCGCAAAAGTTCAATACTTTTTTGCCACCTTCCACAGTTATTTCTGCGCCTTGCGGCGAAGTAATAATGCGTTCTTGCTTAAACAATCCGGCTTCTTTAATGCCTTTAATTTCTTCCTGTAAAACGGGTTGAAGGGTTTTGTACATGCTTTTAAAATTGTTTGGCAAAATTAAACAATTCGGGCTGGCTTTTAAATGGTTGAAACCATTTATTGTTTTCGTTTTTATTTTATGCCCCGGGTTTAAACCCGGGGGGCTATGGATGGTTTTGAGGCAATGAATAATTAAAATAGCTCACGATTTCAATCGTGGGTATATAGATTTTAGTTTTTTTAACATTTAGCAGCGTGTAACCTTTTGCAATAAACCGCATCTTTATAGCAAACCATTTTAATACATGAAACACCTTTTACTGCTCCTCTTGAGTCTTATTGCGCTTTCTGTCTCTGCTCAAAACGTCGTTTTATCCGGAAAAATAAGCGATGCTAAAGGACAGCCGGTTCCTTTTGCCAGTGTTTTTATTAAAAATACAACGCAGGGCACTTCGGCTAATCCCGAAGGTTTTTATCAATTGAATTTAAAACCGGGCAAATACGAATTGCTGGTTAGGGCGGTGGGTTATGGCCAAAGTACGCAATGGGTTGATTTGAAAACGAACCAGCAACTCAATTTTACGTTGGAGAATGAGCTGTATCAATTAAAGGATGTGGTAATTCGTGCCGATGCGGAAGACCCGGCTTATGCCATTATTCGCCAGGCCATTAAAAAACGAAAAACCTATTTAAATGAAGTGAAGGCTTATGAGGTTGGGGTTTATATTAAGGGGATGCAAAAATTATTGGCTGCTCCTAAAAAATTTATGGGTGTTGATATTGACAAAGTGGGCCAGCAAATGGGTTTGGATTCTAACCGCACCGGGATTATTTACCTTTCGGAATCTGAATCTAAACTGAGCTATTTGGCTCCCGGGCAATACCGCGAAGAAATGGTTTCTTCTAAGGTTTCTGGCAGTAACCGGGCTTTTAGTTTTAACCGGGCTACCGATTTAAAGGTCAACTTTTATGAGAATTTTCAGAACTGGGAAGGCTTGAGTATGCGCCCATTGGTTTCGCCAATTGCCGAAAATGCTTTTTTGTATTACGACTATAAATTTTTGGGTAATACCATGGAAAATGGGGAGATGATTAATAAAATTCAGGTTTTACCTAAGCGTGGTACCGACCCTGTTTTTAGCGGCAATATTTATATACTGGAAGATTCATGGCGCATATACAGCACCGATTTATACATCACCAAAGAAGCCAACCTTAATTTTGTAGATACTTTAAAAGTGAAGCAGGAATTTTTCCCGGCTCAAAAGGGGATATGGATGCCTTCGTCGGTAAAAATGGAATTTGGTGGCGGATTTTTAGGTTTCCGTTTTGGGGGTTATTTTGTGGCGGTATTTAAAAATTACGAATTAGAACCGGCTTTGAATAAAGTGAATTTTAAAGAAGCGCTTCGCATTACCCGTGAGGTGAATAAAAAAGACAGTGTGTATTGGTCTGAATCACGCCCCATTCCTTTAACAGAAGAAGAGCAAACAGATTATAAAAAGAAAGAAGTTTTGGCCGCCAAGCGGGAATCGAAACCTTATTTAGATTCTTTAGACCAGGAGAATAATAAGCTGAAAATAAGCAAGCTGCTAATTGGTTCGGGCTATAACTTCCGAAACCGGTTTGAAAGAAAAACCTACAGGGTAAACTCTTTGCTGGGTTCTGCTTACTACAATACGGTAGAAGGTTTCGGACTTGATTATGGTGCTTCTTATACCCATCGGATAGATAGTTTGACGAATAAATTCGTTAGTATTTCGGGCAATTTGCGCTATGGTTTTGCTAATAAACAGTTTAATGCCAATATGAGCGCCGATTTCCCGCTAGGAGAAAACTATACCATGGGATTAAGGCTGGGTTCTGATATTTTAGATCTGAATAACCGGGGTTCTGTACAGACTTTGTATAACAGTATTAATTCTTTGTTTTACGAAAAAAATCAGCTAAAACTGTATCAAAAACAATACCTCAACGCAACCATCAGCCGCCGTGTTTTAGGAAATATAAGAACCACGCTAACGGTAGAATATGCCAACCGCAAGAGTTTAGACAACGCCACCGATTATACTTTTATCAATTATAAAAACAGGGCGTTTACATCCAATAATCCGTTTACACCAGAAATTGAAACTCCACTTTTCCCAGAAAATCAGGCTTTAAAATTAGGTTTTAGAGCTACTTATAATTTTAGTAGCCGTTACGTAACTTATCCTACCGGAAAATTTTATACGGCCTCTAAATATCCAACCTTGGGCATTCAATACAATAAAGGCATTAAAGGAGCTTTGGGTTCTGATGTAGATTACGATTTAATTTCGGTTGATTTGGCCAAATCGGATATCCCGATGGGTTTTTATGGTAAAACCTCTTTCAGTTTGGCCGCCGGTAAATTTTTGAATAATCGATCTCTTTTTTATACCGATTTCAAACATTTTCAGGGAAACCGAAATACTTTTATTGAGTCTAAAGCTACTAGTTTTTTATTCCTTGATTTTTATGCCAACAGTACACCCGACCGCTTTTTTGAAGGTCATTTAGCGCATGATTTTTCCGGATTTATCCTCAATAAAATTCCTTTAATCCGAAAACTGAAATTGCGTGAAATTGCAGGGTTTAATTACCTCTCAACACCCCTGCAGAAAAATTATACAGAATGGTATGCCGGCCTGCAATGGCTTAATTTCAAGGTGCTTTACGGTTCATCTAATGCGCAGGGTAATGTAACAAGTAGAGGTATTAGAGTTGCTATTGGCTTATAATACTTTAGTTTAATCCAATATTTGCCAATTTTGTGCGTTTTTATGATTTAAAAGCGCAAATGAGAACTTCTTATAAAATTATCCTGGCTTTTTTCATCTTGATTTGGTTGGCAGCTATGTACCTGGTCTATCTGGTTAGTAGCAATCCTAATAAAGCATTTGAAATATCTGTAACCTTGGCTGCTATCTTGGCAAACCCTTATTTTATTCCAGTATTTGCGGGTTTTGTGCTCTTTATAGTCGTTTATTTTTCCGGTCCGGTTTGGGCAAGAATGCTTGTTCAAGCTCAGTTACGTAAACGACTTGAGCAAAATGGGGTTAAAAATATGGCCCAAATAATTAAGGTGAATGATACCGGAATTACCATCAATAAAAATCCCAGAGTAAGCTTAACCGTAATTATTTTAAATCAGGAAGCCAGTTTCGATCTTACTGTTCCGCGGGTAGCTATCCCGAGGGTTGGCGACTCTATTCCGGTACTTTATGACCCAGATAATCCCAGCAAGGCCGTATACGCAAGTGGTTAATTTCTAAAGTCAATACCATTCGGCTGTGTGTTGAGGTATGCTATCAGGATAGCAATAATTTTGGATAGGTTTTACCGTTAATTATCCAGTCGTGTTTAACCTAAAACAGAAGTATGAAAACTACTTTAATTTTGCTGTGGAAGTGGTTAATGGCCGCCATTTTTGTGGGAGGGGTGTATTGGATTACAGCTGCTTTAGACGACCCGCAAAAAGCCCTGGCCATTAGTATTAAAATCGGATATGTAACCCAAAGCCCTTATTTTATCCCCATATTTCTAGGCTCCGTTACCCTCATCATATTTTTAGTGTTAATTCCCGTTTTATGGCGCTCACATACCCAGAACCAGCTGCGTGAACGGCTTTTAAAAGAAGGGATACAAACTACAGCCGAAATCATTCGGATTGATGATACTGGCATTACGTTCAATAAAAACCCGAGAATTAAAATAACGGTAGCTGTTTTGGATAAGGAAGCCAGTTTTGAGTTAACTGTTTCGAGGGTTAATGTTCCGAGGGTGGGAGAAAGTATAGCGGTATTATACGATCCTGATAATCCTAGCCAGGCAGTACCTGTTTACGATTAGCGTTTTTCATCCCAAAAAATTATCTTTGTAATTCATTTAACGCTGTTTGCAGCAGCATCAATGAATTATGAAAAAATATCAGACCCTACTTTACTATTGCTATAGCCCAATAGCAGAAGCCGAACAATTTGCGGCAGACCACCTACAATTTTGTAAATCTTTAAACCTCACCGGGCGCATTATTGTGGCCGAAGAAGGCTTAAACGGAACTGTTTCTGGCACGCCCGAAGCTTGTAAAGCTTATATGGATGCCGTGCATGCCGATGAGCGTTTTGCTAAAACCGAGTTTAAAATTGATGAGGTTGATGAACCATCGTTCATTAAAATGCATTGCCGTTATAAAACGGAAATTGTGCATTCCGGTCTTCGCGATCCCGAGAGGATAGATCCCAATAAACAAACTGGCAAGCATCTGGAACCCCAAGAATTTTTGGAAATGAAAGACCGCGACGATGTGGTTATTTTGGATGTGCGGTCTAATTACGAGCACAATGTGGGCCGCTTTAAAAATGCAGTGACCCTGGACATCGAAAATTTTAGGGAGTTCCCTGAAAAAATTAATGAACTGGCACAATACAAAGACAAAAAAATTCTGACTTATTGCACCGGCGGCATCAAATGCGAAAAAGCATCCGCTTTATTATTGCAGGAAGGCTTTAAAGATGTGTATCAGCTGCATGGCGGTATTATTAAATACGGTAAAGAAGCCGGCGGAAAAGATTTTGAAGGCAAATGTTATGTGTTTGACAACCGAGTTGCGGTAGATGTAAACTCTGAAAACCCGAAAGTGGTTTCTACCTGCTATAATTGCGGCACCACCACCGCTAAAATGATTAACTGTGCCAATCCGGAATGTAACGAGCACTTTACCCAATGCGATGCCTGCGGCGATGCATTGCAGGGCTGCTGTTCAAGCATTTGCATGGAACATCCGCGGAAGCGAATTTATGACGGCACAGGTTATTATGTAAAAGTGCCGCAGCCCGTAAATATTACCAAAGCCAGTAAAATAAAGAAAGTAATTACGGTACAAACTCATGATTAAGTCTGTGTCAAATACCGGCATCGCGGTAGCTTTAACTATTATTTTTAGTTGGACAATTAGCTTAACTTTTTTGCTTAACTGGGAAATATCCTGGTCTAATCCTTTGCTTTACGCGATGATTTTGCTGCAAATGCATCTCTACACCGGCTTGTTTATTACCGCCCACGATGCGATGCATGGCACAGTTGCATCGAGCAAAAAAATCAATAATTTTTTAGGTAGCCTTTGCACTTTGCTTTACGCCGTATTTCCTTTCGGGAAGCTGAATAGCAAACACCACGAACATCATCGGCATGTGCATTCAGAACAAGACCCCGATTACCACCACGGGAATTTCTTTGCCTGGTATTTTAACTTCATTACTACTTACATTACCTGGTGGCAGGTGGTTTTAATGGCGGCCATTTTTAATGTGCTTAAATTTTGGATAGCCGAGCCCAACCTTATTTTATTTTGGGTGCTCCCATCTTTATTAAGTACGTTACAACTATTTTATTTTGGAACGTGGCTGCCTCATCACGGCGAACATCAGAATAAACACCAGTCGCGGAGTTTTCAAAAAAATCATTTTCTGGCTTTCTTTACCTGCTATTTTTTTGGTTACCATTTCGAACACCACGATTCGCCGGGCACACCCTGGTGGAAATTGTGGCAATTGAAAGAGCAAGCATCGCGTTAAGCGTAATTCATTTGTCATAAATGGAATAGATGTATTTACAATCAATTCCAGCCAATACCTTTGCCTCCTTTAACATCCATATGAAACGTATTCTACTTTTTACTTTTTTGCTGCTGCAGGCTAATTTCCTGTGGGCGCAGCGCAATGAATTACAGGCTGGAACCCTTCGTGGAACGATTAAAGATGCCCTGACGAACGAAACCTTGCCTGGAGTTTCAATCACTATTCAGGGTGTTGCCGGCGGAACCAGTACCGATACCGCCGGGGTATATATATTCAAAAACCTTAAACCCGGATTTTACAATGTGACTTTCAGTTTTGTGGGTTATCAGAAAAAAATCCAGTACGATTTGCAGGTAAGCAATGCCAAACCCACGCTTTTAGATATCGGTTTAGAAATAGAAGCATCGGCCTTGGGCGAAGTAAAAGTAACTGCACCTTTATTTATCAAGCCTATAGAAAGTCCGGTTTCTTTGCGCACTATTGGCGTAACCGAAATTAAGCGTGTACCCGGCGGTAATCGTGATATTTCTAAAGTAATTCAGTCGTTGCCGGGTGTGGCGGCTCCGGTTAGTTTTCGTAACGATATCATTATCCGGGGTGGTTCACCGAGCGAAAACCGTTTCTATTTAGATGGCATTGAAATTCCAACCATTAACCATTTCTCTACTCAGGGTGCATCGGGCGGTCCGGTAGGCATGATTAATGTCGATTTTATTAAAGAAGTAGATTTTTATTCGGGTGCATTTCCGGCCAACCGCGGAAACAGTTTAAGTTCTGTTTTTGAGTTTAAACAAAAAGATGGTCGAAACGATAAATTCGGTTCTTCATTAACCTTAGGCTCCAGCGATTTTGCCACTACTTTAGAGGGACCCATTGGCGAAAAAACTACATTCCTATCTTCTTACCGTTATTCTTACTTGCAGGGTTTATTTAAAGTATTGGGCCTGCCATTTTTGCCCGCTTACCAGGATGTTCAATTTAAGGTAAAGCACAAGATAAATGCCAAACACGAATTAAATTTCATCGGTTTGGGTGCCATAGACCGTTTTACTCTAAACCTAAACGCCGACCCCACCGAAGCCAATAAATACCTTATTGACAATATTCCGGTAAACGGCCAGGAAAATTATACCATTGGCGCCACCTACAAAAACTTCAGGGCCAAGGGGAATTCAACTTTGGTAATTAGCCGTAATTACCTCAATACCAGTGCACAAAAATTTCAGGACAATGATGACAGTAAAATCAAAACCCTCGATTATTTATCAAAAGAAGTAGAAAATAAATTACGTTTTGAAAACAACAGCCTGGCCGGCGTTTATAAAATTAATTTTGGTGCTGGCATAGAAACTGCCGAATACGATACGCAAACCACCCAGATATTGCCCTTGGGTTCGGAGGTGTATAATTCTGACATCAGTTTTATTAAATACGGTTTGTTTGGCCAGGTGAGTCGTTCTTTATTTTCAGATAATGTAAATGTGTCTTTTGGCCTGCGTGCCGATGCCAATAATTATTCATCCAAGATGAATGACCTCAGCCAGACCATTTCGCCTCGTTTGTCGGCTGCTTATAATATTACCGAAAAAATCAGCCTGAATGCCAGTGCCGGTATGTATTATCAGTTGCCGGCTTATACGCTTTTGGGTTACCGTGCCCAAACCGATGGTCCGTTGCTCAATAAAGAAGTTGATTATATCCGCTCTAAACAATTGGTGCTGGGTTTAGAGTATAATACCTTAGAAAATACCCGCTATACCATAGAAGGTTTTTACAAAAACTACGACCGCTATCCATTAGTTCGGGTTTTAGGAGATGATATTCCGCTGGCTAATCTGGGCGCAGATTTTGGCGTGGTAGGCAACCGCCAGGTTAGCGGAACCACTCAGGGGCGCAGTTACGGCTTGGAGTTTTTGGCTCAAAAACG
>CAZFAE010000051.1:0-12263 GCA_964516035.1 uncultured Sphingobacterium sp. | reverse complement strand
GCTTCAGGTTTATGGCATTTTTGTTTGAAGCCTCCCAAAAAGGGATCGCCGAAGGGAATCCCAATTTCATGGTGTTTCGTGAAGACACGAACCACGGCGGTGGCTTATTAATTTTCTTTGTCCTCCCCCAAAAAAGGATCACGGTGCTGAGCGAGCTAATCCCCCAACTCCACTAAACAAATAAGTCTCCTCGATAATTCGAGGAGACTTATTTGTTACTTATTCTGAATTTTATTCTTTAAAAATATTATGTAATTAGCGCTTTAACTTGCTTTTGATAAACCAAAAAACAAAGCACATTGAAAATAAATGTTACAACAAAAATTATCAAAAGCTGTACACCGATATTGAGATGCTGCAAACTTACAGAAAGGATTAATAAGCCAACGGTTATACTTCCTAAAATAAGCACAACTTGTCTATGACTAAAACCCATATTTAATAAACGGTGGTGTATGTGATTGTTGTCTCCTTTGAAAGGATGCGCTCTGCGGATGATCCTTAGAAAAAAAACTCTAAGGGTATCAAAAACCGGAATCATTAACAAGGATGCTACAATTCCAATGGCAGAATTTACAGGAAAACTAAAAACCGTTATAGCGTTTGTATAAACCTGATTCACCAAAACAATAGAGAATACGGCCATTAGAAACCCAACGAGGTATGCTCCAGAATCGCCCATAAATATTTTTGCCGGACTAATATTATAAATCAAGAATCCTACTAAAGCCCCGAATATAGCTAAAGAGAACAATGCTAAGCCAGTACTTCCACTTAAGTAGAAAAGGTAAGCGAATACAAATGAGCCAATTAGTCCTAATGTTCCAGCCAAGCCATCAATACCGTCAATTAAATTAAACGAATTGATTATTCCAACAATAAATATTGCCGTAATAACAATACTCAATGGAGTTGATAATTCGTCTATTCCCAGAAAACCATCTAGGGTATGGAAACGCAAATCGCCGGGAATGATCATAATTAAGGCCACAATAAACTGTGCTAATAGCCTGCTCATTGGGCGTACACCTATTAAATCGTCATTAATGCCTACCAGAAACAATATAAACATAGTAGCTGAAAGGTAATTGGCCGGAAATTCGGGAATATCAATAAAAATGGCATTGGTTATACGAATAGCTGCAAATATGGCTACTCCTCCTAAATTGGTAATAGCACGGTGTTGATTATTGGTTACCTCTATTTTAATGTTTTCATACAGCTTTTTCCGAATAGCGAGGTGTATGATGGCAGGCATCATTAGAAACGAGATTAGGAAAGCTGAGAGTAAAACGAGTATAGGTGTAAACATACAGGATATTTTAGCAGGATCTAAGTCTAGTAACGTTATTAATTAAGAAAAATGTAATTACTTATAATTATCAATAATCCGCAATACTAATATAGGTAATTTAAGGTATATCTTCTGATTAATTGTACATAAAATGAAAAATATTCAAATATAGGCACTTAGGAGTATATTTTAATGACTATTAGTATAAAAAGGGTTTAATCATTCGTTGTTTTTGCTGAAATTTATTTAAATCAATTAGGAATTGGATAAATATCAGTTAGGTAGGTTTAAAGAAAAATAAAATAATCTGAATAAATAATCTATTTATGAGCCTTTGAACTGCTTGACTTTAGCAATAATAACATCGAAAAGAAAAACTGGGGCTGAGATTAAAGTTCTTTTGAATAATCTTCGGGGCTCATTTACCAGCCTAACAAACCACTCTAGGCCAATTTGCTGCCAAAATCTTCTAGGTCTTTTAATCGTGCCAGCATAAAAATCAAAAACCGCCCCTATTGAACATATGATATTAGGATTAAGGCTTGCTTTATTTTGATATACCCATTTTTCTTGTTTAGGAGCTGTCATACCAACAAATAATATGTCAGGTTGAAAAGAATTCACCTTTCGAACCATTTTAAGATTATCAGATTCAGAAAATTGCACTTTAAATGGCGGACTATAAGTGTCTATTTCAATTTCAGGGAATTGTTTCTCAACTTTATTAATTATTAGTGCTAATGTCTGGCTACTTGCTCCTAAATAGAATACCTTAAGTTTGTTAACATGAGCATGCTCTAAAAGTTTTTGGTGAATATCTGAGCCTGTAATAGGACTGGTTTTTATTCCACTTAAAAAACGAATAGCCAAAACAATTCCTATTCCATCTGGAAGTAGTACGTCAGATTGTTTCAAGGCTTCTTTAAAAATCTTATCCTTCTTTGCTGTAGCATATGAATGAGGATTAATGGTATTGATTACCATTTGACTTTGGGTGTTAAACGAAGGAATTAGGCGGGTTATTCTATACCCAAGTAAAAAATTAGTCATCAGAATTTTGATAATTTATTAAGTATGCTTAATAACTTATCTTCAAAATGGGTTATTGTATAATGCTTTTCATATTTAAGCCGACCAGCCTCCCCCATTTGAATCCTTAATTTTGGATTTTTAATGAGTGTTTCTATCTGAGTTGCTAATGATGATGCAGAATACTTTAGGGCTAGCAGACCAGTATTGCCTTCATCTATAATTTCTGGGATAGCACCTTCAAAAGTAGAAACAACAGGAAGTGAGAACTGCATAGCTTCTAAAATAACTAAACTGAAACATTCATCATAACTCGGTAGTACAAAAATATCGGCATCTGTTAGCAATTTAGTTTTTTGCTCACCGTATTTGGCTCCGAGTATATTAATCTTGCTTTTTAGTTTTAATTGTGATACAACAGCTTCTATATCAGCACGGGTAATGTCTGCTTCATTTCCTGCAAAAGTACACTCAAATGTTAGCTTAGCATCTTCTAGCAATTTAAGTGCTTCAAGCAGTACGTAAATACCCTTTGTTTCAAGATAATTTGAGAGAAAGAGTATATGAGGTGTTTTACCAGCATTTTTCAATAATCTAACGTAATTACCGGCTTCGTCTGGAATTCCATTGGCACAATAATTTACATTTTGAATTGGAAAATATTTTTGAACATCAGGATAGAGGTGTTTAGAGAGTAAAATAGCGCTGGAATTTTTAAAAACCAGTTTATATAATAAATGATCTAACAATCTTTCTGATTGCTCATTAACTCCTTTGTTGTGAAAATGATAAACAATTTTAGCTTTTGGCCAGCATTTAATTAATAATACAAGAGGAATATCTTTGTAAAAACCCCAACCTTTAGCATTTAAGGTGATATAGACTATTTGAGTTTTATATGATAAAAGAGAATGAATAACCTGCAGATAAATATTTAAATATCTAGGTATTTTTTTTAAAACTTTTTTGCCAACCTCGTTAATACCATTTGAAAGACTAAGCTTAATGTATTTGCACTTAAAGGTGGCGTTTATTTTAACACTTTCTTTGATGATTTTACCCATCAAAGCGGCACCATGAATTGGTGGAGGTAAATTCAGAATAAACAAAATCCTCATCTAGACAGATATTCTATTAGTTTATTTATTCTTATTTGTGCAAGTCCAATGGCCCTATCCGATCCATCCATTGCATAATTACCAACTACAGAAAAATATAAATTAAAAAGCTGATTTTCATCAACATAGGCGGTGGGTCTATACGTGTCAAATACTGATATCAGGGGTTTAGGATAAATATAAAAATTAGTATAGTCTTCTGAAACAGCTAAATAAGTGTAAAGCAAAGATGGTTTTTGGAGATTACGGCCACAAAATACCATGTATAATTTGTTATTGTATTCAAACAAATCCATATGCCATGGTTCAACCTTTAGAATGTCTTTGTTAATAAATTTACCTTCTTTAAAATATTTAAACTGAGGATCGGATATCGATCCGCTTTTCATTATTTGCAAAGAAGTACATTTTCCTGTATAACTATTCCCAGCGTTTCCATTTAAATGGTAAATGAGATAATCATCCTCTTTTTTTATAATGGCGGGTGATAACAATTCTAACCCGGGAGCATCTTTCTCACTATACAAATGCTTTGGGGCAGTCCATGTTAAGCCGTCGGCAGAACTTTGAATTTTGATTTCTCTGATAAACTTATTGTTTTGACTTTCTCTTATTATAGAATAAAGTGTATCATTATCCAGAAACAATTCAATATCAGAATTATATGAATTAAGCGGCTTAGGTTTTTTTGAAATTGGGTTATTGGGAATACCCAAAAATGAAGTGGGTGGAGTTGTTGTGTTATTATCTTGGTTAGAAAAATAAATACACGGATTTTCTTGGCTGACATCAGCATTGGGATAAGGGGTGGTACCTAACCAATGGGTATAACCATTCCATTTATCGGGTACGTAAACAATAGATGGATGAGTTTGACTTTGTTTACTAACGGATGCAGGAACTGGAACCGAACACCATTTTATATTTTTATTTGTAAAAATATAATCCTGATTATACTGAACATTAGTAAGGCTTTCACTTGGAAGTTCCTGAACTATTTCAACATTTTTTTTTGCACAACCTACAAATAAAAACACAATAAATAATAAAGAGGTTCTACAGAACACGGGCGATATAGTTTTTAAAACGGTTAAACCATGAAAATTCAGCACGAAACAAACTTAATAGCTTTGAATCGGGTATGATATGATTAGTAAAAGTAAATTTAATTTTTTCACCATTGTCTAACCTGATAATGAATCTTCTATTTGCAAAATGTGTATGTGTGGCATCACTTGTAAAGCCAATAGATTGGATTTTGGAAATTGACGGTATTACTGTCAATTGATTATGTTTATACTGATGATAACAAAACCTTATTGCCCAAGAATTGATTCGGCCGGTCATTTGATCATTGAGCATACCTGGTAAATCGGATCCTCCTCTCCTAAATTGGCGTTTTTTAAAAAATGATGATTTGAATTCTGAATAATCTTTTAAATCCCAATCAATCTCGCTCCATCTATCTAGCCAAGTTGCCCAGCCCCAAGATGAACTTCGCAAACCGAAATAATAATCATGACTATAATGATTAAGGTAAGGAAAATTGAAACTAAAACCCGAAATTGAACATATTTTGTTCTTGCTTTCAAAAAAATCTAAAGCCTGATTCATGAAATTCAGGAAATTTCTGGATGAAACCAAATCATCTTCTAAAACTATTACCCTCCCATATTTATTAATAACCTTGTTCACTCCTGTTATTATGGAGTTTGCCAATCCAGCATTCGTTTCAGATTCTACAATCAAAATACTCTTAAACCCTTTTATACGCTTTAAATAATCTCTAACAGCATTAACTTTAATTTCGTCGGCAGCGTTTTTCGGACCATCAGAAAATACGATCAAATCACTTTTAAGGGCTAAAAAATTTGCCGACAAAGCCTCTATTGACTGTTTTGTTTCAGACAAACGGTTATATACAAAAAAACAAACTGGGGCTAAATTATCGTAATGCATTTACCATAAATTTATAGAAACCCGGAAAAAGAAATTTTAGATACGCCTTTAGAGCATATACCCAGTAGGTATTGGGCCAATGTTTTTTTCTAAATAAAATATATTCTTTGATATTTAAGCCTTTTATGGAATTAAACGATTTCCACCTTTTAGATAAGCTAAAGTTAGAATTACACCATACCTGGGTTCCATAATTCAAACTACAACTTGCAATATATTTTTTGGTAGTATAACAATCAAATCCATGTTTTAGCGCTTGTAAACCGTAGTCTATATCTCCTAAAGCATGGGTATAGTTTTCAGAAAGCGGACCGATTTTTTTATATATGGCTAGTGGAACTAGTACAAAATTGCCGTTTATATATTTACATTTCTGTAATTGCCCATTAGGAATTACAGGACCGTTTTCAGACCTCCCCCCGTATGAAAAAAAACCCTCATCCGGTTTGTTTCTACATGCACCTGTAACAATTACTTCATTACCCTCAACAAATCTCGCTGCAGATGAGGTTTCTAAGATATTCGAAAGAGCATCAGGATCAATAATGGTATCGTCGTTAAGCCATAAATAAAAATCGTATGTTGAATGTGCAATTGCAGTATTCCAAGCCAAACGCATACCCTGGTTCCAGAATAGATTGCCATCACCTTTAACTAAACAAACCTGAGGATAGAGTTCATTAACTGCTTCTGCTGTGCCGTCTGTTGATCCATCATCTACTAAATATAGATCTAAATCAAAATCGATGGGGAGCTGATTCAAATAAAGAGATTTCAGGCATTTGAGCGTGGTATCTTTTCTATTATGGGATGTAATAAGAACCGCGATTTTTTGCATTGATCTCCATTTAATATGCTCAAATTTCTCTAATAAATTTTGCGGGATTTCCAGCCCACATTTGATTGTCTGGTACGTTTTGAGTAACAACTGAACAGGCACCAATTATTGAATTTTCACCAATAGTAACTCCTTTTAGGATAGTAGAATGAGCACCAATAAAAGCACAATCCTTTATCTCAACGGGTTTATTAATCTTATTTTGAAAATCAGACTGAGCATTTCCCCGTTTAAGCGGATCGAGGGCATGAAAATCGGTATCGTAAATACAAACCCCTCCCCCTATCTTAACATTATTACCTATTGTAATTGAATGGTGGCAAACAATTGCAACAGAACTTAGCCCTACGTTATTTTTTATTTCAAGTCTGGCATTTTTGCCAACAACAAAAATACATGCTTGTGATCTACCAATAGGATTTCCATAGATTCCATTATTCATGCGCAAATTTTTACCAATCATAAAAATGGCACTCCTGAATTTAAACACTTCAGGAACACCATTGCTGGTAAAATCATGAAACTGAACTGCATTGCCACAAAATTTCAAATATGTGCCAAAATAATGGCAAGCAGATAAGATCAGATTTTTGATCTTTCTAAGTGACCTGTACAGATACTCAAAAACGCTCATCGTTTTCAGCTAGTTTATTGATTGAATAAATGATATGCTTAAAATCTTTCTTAAATAACCCATAGCCTTTTATCAGTCCTAAAGTATAAGCCTTCTGAATTTGTTTATCTAAAGCCGATTTGACCAAGTATAAAACAAAAGATTTAATTACCGGCACAGCAAACTTCAATTTAATAATGAATAAACTTTGACTTTTCTTGTTATTTAAAAACTCCTGATAAATAAAAATAACGGGATACATCATCCCAAAACCTTGGTAAAGATCACTCAAATAGGTTGTATTTAGGCGTTGATCGGGTATGATGTGCTGAAATATCAAATCATCAGAGGCCTTAATTTTATATCCACAAATTTTTATCGCTAATACCATTTCACCATCATCTCCAGATAAGATTTTTTTACCTTTCCTACCCGTCAGAAAGCTTTTAAAACCATTTCTATAAATCTTTTTCAAAGCGGAGTGTTTTATTGCCATACCTGCACCATATATATGCGTTTGCTTTGTTTTTACTTGTGAACCAACCGCATATGAATGCTGGTACCGGCAAAACCAGTCTGGCTCCTTACCTGGTGTTATTTTCGCAATTCCCCTACCGCCGCAAGCGCCAATTCGTTCGTCTTCAAAAAATGATAGATAAATACCTTGAATATAATTGTTATCCAAAAGATTATCGTCATCACAAAAAAGCAAATATTCGTACTGAGATTCGATAATTCCTCTTTCACGGGCATACATTAAACCTTGTTTAGGTTCAAAATATAATTTGATATCCCAATTGTTGTATCTAGAAATAATATCTTTTACATATTCTGAGGTCGAATCTTTTGAATTATTGTCTATCACTAAAATTTCTACCGGAAATTTATTCTCGAATTGTTGCTTTAGCAAGCACTCAAATACCTGCTTAATCGTTTGCTGGCTATTATAACAGCAAACGATTACACTAATTCCTATTTTTCTATCTGTTAAAGAATTTCCCATATAAAATTATTTCCGAGGACGGGGTCGTATACAAATGCTGTTTTAAAGAGCAGGTATGCAGAATCTATAAACAAATAAATGATACATAAGCGGGCCAAAATATGCTTAGCGAAAAAATGTTTTTTAAAATCGTAGAACAAAAAAGCCGCAATCACGAAACTGAAAGTAAGAAAAAAGAGATCTATTCTGTAAAACAGTTCTGATGATATGGAATAAGCTATAGGTCTGAACAGAACCCCTACCAGAAACAGGTTATAAAAAACATTTAACCTATACTTTTCGTACTTGTCCAGAATTCCGTAACCCAATAAAAGCAAAATTGCTGGATTTAGATAAAATCTGATATAATAAAAGATTCCGAAATTATTTTCCCGGTCGTCTTCAATTCCGTTACCCAATAACCACTTGTCGGCTCCATCAATATAGTTAGCGTACAAATCAAAATAGCTTAACATTGGCAACTGCGAATAAATATATTCGTTGGAAACGATGAATATATTAGTTAGAAAGTATAATGCTAAAATGATGTAGCTATTGTAAAAAGGATTTTTAAACCTGATAAACAACAGAATAAGCAAGATTGGGAAGATGGTTGAAAAATGACTAAAAAAGGCCAGGGTGAGAAAAAAATACATCAGGTATTTTTTTCGATCAATTAAATAAGCAAGAGCAAAAAAGATAAAGCTGAATGCAAAATACATCCGAACTAAATTTGACGACTGCTCAATGGTTACTAAATAAAATAATGGTAAAGCAAACAGAGCTGCAAATCTGAATCTTCTGATAAGGAAGCATCCTGAAAATATGAGCAATAAGCTTGATAAGAGAAAACCCATAGAAAAATGGGCACCTATTGATTGTAGAAAAACACTAAAATAATCAAATAATGGTTCTACAAACTGATTTCTTACCCCACTAAATATTTCGGCATAAGATAAATAATCTGTTCCTCTGCCATACCTTAACCCTTCAACCAGGGTATAAATAAGTATTACAGGAAAAGTTGCAATGGTGTATTTGATTTGATAATTACCTGAAGCATTATTTTTACTTAGCAGAAATCCGGACAGGATAGCTGCTAATACAACAAGAGACTTTAAAATAAAAAAGATCATATTAGTTTACCAGTAACATCTGTTTTCAACCTGTGATGCGCCTTTTGGAGTTTCTTCTAAACTTGGTCTTACCCAGTATTGATTGTAAAGATTTAATTCATCCCAACGGCGGCCTTTAATACCAAATAACAACTGTGTAGCCCCCCTAAATGGAGAGCCTTTTTACTCAATCTTTTAACATGAGCTGCCAAAAGTAAACCGTTAGCGCCAAAGCCCAACAAACAATTATCATTTACAGACTTAGCTATCTCTGATTTCATAAAGCTAAAGACATAAACTTAAGATCTAAAAAAATTTAGCCCTCTTTTTACAAATTGAGTAATCCATAACTTCTCATCATTCTCAAGTAGTAATTTGAAAGTAAATGTGACTATCAAAATTGTAGAGAAGAAACTTACACAAATTAAACTTGTGAAATTATTCCCTAAATAAAAACTCAATAAACTACTTTGAACAAATACCAATATGAAAACTGTTGTGCAAGGTATAACTATAGAACGAATTATGACTTTCGGATTTAGACCCAAAAGTATTTTACAGAAGTGAAGATTAATTAAGAAATTAACAAAAGAAAAGAAAAATATTGTAACTAAATACATTACATATGGCGGCATATTCATTTTGAACAATAAATAAATAATAGGCAATGGGAAAATATTATTTATAGTATTTACAATTGCATAATTCCTGATTTTCCCATTAGCTCCTATGGCAATGCCAAACGAAATGGTGAATTGTTCAATTAAATTTTTTACGACTTGAAATTGACAAAATATTACTGCCCAATCTGGTACTTGCTTTAACCAGAACTCCAGTATAAATTGCGTATTGATCAAAAAAGGAATCGAAAAAATAGATAAAATCAAAAAGGAGTATTTCCCGGTTCTTAATGTGGTTTTTTCAAAAAAATCGACCTTTCTTGCACCCTTGCTTTTTATGATAGCTGGATTAACAGCTTTTAGCATGGTGTTGGAAAAAGCCGATATTTGGCCCGAAACCTGATTTGCTATTCCCTGTGCAGCATTTAAAACCGTGCCAAAAAATGAATTAATCAGAATGTTTGTTGAATATAAACTTATCATTCCACTTGAATAACCCATAAATTCAAAACCCGAAAAAGAAAGCATTTCTTTGGCCGTACCTGACTTGAAATTTTGACCGAAATTCAAGTCACACTCTTTATATTTTACTAAACAATAAATTCCATAAGCTATCAGAGTAAACAAATTGATGATTAAAACGGCTATTGAATAAAACAACAGCTTATCCGTACTTGTTGAAGCAATGCTCACAGCAACTCCCAACATCAAAAAAGATTTAGAAATATCTATCAAAGAGAAATAAAGCATGTTTTCATGTGAATTTAAAACTGCCTCAAAAGGAACTGACACAATGCTTAATACAGAAATAATGATTAGAACATGACTAATTTGCTTTGCTGTATGTATCCTATCGGCAGGTATTTGAAAAACATCAACAAAAAAATATTGCAGCATAAGCTCTGAAAACACTATCAAAACAATTGAAAAAAAGAGGTGCAGAAAGAAACTCACGTTAAAAATTTCCTTTTTTTTGATTGCTTTATTCTCACCTTCCGCATAAATCAAAAATCTGGACGTTGAGGATGATAATGAAGCTTTTATAAAACCAAACATGGCTACTGAGCTGGATAATAAATTAAATATACCATAATCAGCAACTCCTAAAATATTTAGAATTACCCTTGTGGTATATAAGGCAACAAGAATTTGAACGATCAATTTAATGTATAAAATGATCGAGTTTTTAAACATGAGATTCGACATCAAGTAAGCCTTATTAATTTCAATAATTTTTTTAAACAATATCTGACTTGAGACTTGCACTCATCCCTTGTTGTCCACCAACTTTTTTCCCACAAATGAATAGCAAAGGTGTTTTGAGTTTTAAATTTCAAAAAGTCGAGTATACTATCTCTATTTTCAAAAGGCAAAGGATAAAAAGAATCGTGATCATAAATTTTCACATCCGGAAATTGCTGTTCTGAATAGCTTTTGGTAATGAGCTTTGTAATTATAAATTCAGACAGTTTATCAGGCTGAAAACTCAGCCGATTGTATGAATTCATCAACTCATAAAGTAAATCATGTTTAGCATGAGCACCAATAATTCCTGCGCTGATTATAGACTTTCGGCTGTTTTCATAACCTAGAAAACAGGAATTGTGCAACAAATCATCCAGTTTTTTTATTAAAAACATATCGCAATCCAGGTAAACACCTCCAAAATTGTAAATAGCCCACAATCTCACATAATCTGCAGCAAATGCATATTTTTTACTCTCTAGGGCTGCTCTAACGAAATGATGATCTATTGGCGAATTAGACTCATCCCACCTATATAACCGATAATCAGGATTCAAAGACTCCCAAGTTTGGATACACTTCTTAGCTGTATCTGACATCTCATTATTACCAAACCAACAGTAATGAATAATTTTAGGAATCATAATTAAAATAAGTACAAATTATTTGAACCGATATCTGTTTGTGGAATAAATTTAAAGCCCTAAAAACAATCAGACATAATAGTGAATACTGAAATGATATTTTTAAAATTTCGCTACAATAAGATTCTATTCTCAATTTATTTAAATCAAGTAAAATTGAACTGATTAGCCGTGGAGGTCTGTTAATAGTTTTCTGATCAGTAAATAAAAAACAGAAATTATACCCAAGAACAAGCCCCCAATAACCAAACCCATCAGTTTTCCTAATTTTTCTCTTTCCAAAGGTAAAACCGGTTGATCTATTACCTGAATAAGCGGTGTTTCTCTGCGTAAAGCCAATTTGGCCAGTTCCAGATTTTTAACCAATTCTGTTAAAATAGCCATATTTGCTTGTACATCCACCTGTTTTTGCTGCGAAGGTACACGCAGCACCTGCATAGCTGCATTTAAGTTTGGATTTGCATCTGAAGCCATAGCAACACCGCCAATAGCCTGATTAAGGCGCTGGCGAACAGAATCTGCCTGATGTTGCAAAATAGCCACATTTCTACTCGATTTTTGCGTTTTGGTTTCTACATAAAAACGGGAAACCTGTGCAACCAGCGCTTCGGCAAAGGCTTTGGCAAAGTTTTCGTTTTCTGATTTAACTTCTACTTTAATAATACTCAGCTTTTTATCCACCTTAGCAACAGATAAGAAGTTTTTGGTTAAACTTTCGTGAACATTGGTTAGAATACTATCCTGCTGGCGGCTAAATTTTGTGGCATCTGCTTGTACCGGGAAAGCTATACCGACCAGTTCGGGTT
>CAZFAE010000050.1:0-12539 GCA_964516035.1 uncultured Sphingobacterium sp. | reverse complement strand
ATTGAGTATTGAGTATTGAGTATTGAGTATTGAGTATTGAGTATTGAGTATTGAGAAAATACAATAAGGTACGTATTATATCTCAGTACTCAATACTCTGTACCATTTACGCTTCTGCTAATAATTTTTTACCTTTTTCAATGGCGTCGTCAATAGTTCCAACCAAGTTAAAAGCAGCTTCCGGATATTCATCCACTTCGCCATCCATAATCATGTTGAACCCTTTGATAGTATCTTTAATATCAACCAAAACTCCCTTTAAGCCGGTAAACTGCTCGGCTACGTGGAAAGGCTGGGATAAGAAACGCTGCACACGACGGGCACGAGATACTACCAATTTATCTTCTTCAGATAATTCATCCATACCTAAAATGGCGATGATATCTTGTAACTCTTTATAACGCTGTAAAGTTTCTTTCACACGCTGAGCAGTATCGTAATGTTCGTTACCCAAAACCACCGGGCTCAGGATACGAGAAGTAGAATCCAAAGGATCTACCGCAGGATAAATACCTAATTCGGCAATTTTACGAGACAATACGGTAGTAGCATCTAAGTGGGCAAAAGTAGTTGCCGGAGCCGGATCCGTTAAATCATCTGCAGGTACATAAACCGCCTGAACTGAAGTAATGGAACCTTTTTTGGTGGAAGTAATGCGCTCTTGCATTAAACCCATTTCGGTAGCCAAAGTGGGCTGGTAACCTACTGCAGATGGCATACGACCCAATAAAGCCGATACCTCAGAACCTGCCTGAGTAAAACGGAAAATGTTATCTACGAAGAACAGGATATCTTTACCTTGTCCGTCGCCATCACCATCACGGAAGTATTCAGCAACCGTTAACCCTGATAAAGCCACACGAGCACGTGCACCAGGAGGCTCGTTCATTTGTCCGAAAACCAAGGTAGCCTTAGAATCTTTTAATTTTTCTTTATCAACTTTATTTAAATCCCACCCGCCTTTTTCCATAGAATGAAGAAACTCTTCACCATAGTTAATAACACCAGATTCAATAAATTCACGTAATAAATCGTTTCCTTCACGGGTACGCTCACCAACACCGGCAAACACCGATAAACCGGCATAAGCTTTCGCGATGTTGTTAACCAATTCCATGATCAATACGGTTTTACCTACACCCGCACCACCAAACAACCCAATTTTACCACCTTTAGCATAAGGCTCTAATAAATCGATAACCTTAATACCGGTAAATAAAACTTCAGTTTCGGTAGATAATTCGTCGAATTTAGGAGGGGTATTGTGGATAGCATATCCGCCGGTATTGTCTACTGCGCCAATACCATCAATAGCTTCGCCAACTACGTTAAACAAACGACCTTTAATTTGATCGCCAACAGGCATTTTAATAGGAGCACCAGTATCTGTAACGCTCATTCCGCGAACTAAACCATCGGTAGAGTCCATCGCAATAGCACGTACACGATCTTCGCCTAAATGTTGCTGAACTTCTAAAACGATTTTCTGGCCATTTTCCTTTTTAATTTCTAAGGCATCGTAGATTTTTGGTAAGCTGCCGTTTTCGGCAAAGCTAACGTCTACAACCGGACCGATAATCTGGGCTATTTTTCCTGTGTTTGGCATATAATTTCGGTAAAATTTGATTTTAAAAACCTTAAAAGCTTAATTCCTTACGGGATGCCTTTTTCGGTCTGCAAAAATACATTTTATAGCCGAAAATAAAACACCATTACCAAACATTTTTCAACACACTTTTTGATGCATTTTTTTCAGAACTAAATGAGGTATAGCGTGTTTAAAAAGAAGATAAAATATAAAACGGCATGAAATTTTTAACTACGCTTTCTAAAGCATTACCCAGGGTAAGTGCTTTAGCTTACCTTTTATTGTCTGGAACGATGCTCCTGGCACAGGATACCAACTATAACAACAATAATCGGGCTGCCACGGATACTTCAGATCAATGGTACGATCAAGGCTGGATATGGTTTGTGATTATAATCGTGGCAATTATTCTGGTTTTGGCGCTCAGTCGCCGCTCAGGAAAAGATATTGGCCGCGATCAGAATAAATTTAAAGAGCGCAGATAGTTTATTTGCACTTCAAATTCTTGTTTCATCCGCCAAAATTCCGCTCTTTTGAAACATGAAAAAAATTCTGGTAAGCGGAAGTAATGGATTATTAGGTCAGAAAATTACCGATTTAGCCCTTGCCGATAGTGGCATACGATTAATCGCTACCTCCCAAGGGCCAAATCGGCATCCCATAAGCCAAGGCTACCAGTATATTGACTTAGACATCTGTAATGCAGCAACGGTTTTGCAGGTCATTGAAACTGAAAGGCCCGATGTAATTATCCATACGGCAGCCATGACCAACGTAGATGCCTGCGAAAGTAATCGCGAAGCTTGCCGCATACTAAATGTAGATGCCGTACAAACCCTGGCTCAAATTTGTAAAGAAAAAGATATTCATTTAATCCATCTCTCTACCGATTTTATTTTCGACGGCGCCGATGGACCTTATACCGAAGAAGCCAAACCCAATCCTTTAAGTTATTATGGTCAGTCTAAATTAGATGCCGAATTAGCAATTAAGGCTTCCGGCTGCCGATACGCCATTTTACGAACCATTATTGTTTATGGTATTGTAAAAGATATGAGCCGCAGCAATATTGTACTTTGGGCAAAAGGAGCATTAGAAAAAGGAGAAACTATTTCGGTGGTAAACGACCAATGGCGCATGCCCACCTTGGCCGAAGATTTGGCCGCCTGTTGCCTTCTGGCTGCCAAAAAGGAAGCCGAAGGCGTATTTAATGCTTCCGGAAAAGACCTCATGAATATGGTAGAGCTGGTAGAACAGGTAGCCGATTTTTGGAACCTGGATAAAAGCCTTATCAAACCCATTACCACTGCAAGTTTAAATCAAACGGCTAAACGCCCAGCCAAAACCGGCTTTATTTTAGATAAAACCATTCGCGAATTGGGCTATCAGCCACACTCATTTATGGAAGGCTTGCAGATTTTAAATACCCAGCTTAAGGCTTAACACAAATATATATCTTTGCGTAAATTATTAAACACACATGGCAAACATCAGCATCGGCCAACAGGCCCCCGATTTTAAATTATTAAATACCGAAGTTAAAGAAGTAAGTCTTAACGATTATAAAGGCAAAAAAGTAGTGATTCATTTCTTTCCATTGGCTTTTACCGGCGTTTGTACCACTCAGTTATGTACCATGAGAGATACCTTCGGCTATTACGAAGGTTTAGGAGCTGAAGTGGTAGGCATTTCAGTTGATTCGCCATTTACTTTGGCTAAATTCAAAGAAGAAAATAATTATCAGTTTCCTTTATTATCAGATTTTAACAAAGAAATTTCGCAGGCTTATGGAGCTTTCTACCCAGAGTTTGTATTGAATTTAAAAGGAGTTTCTAAAAGAGCAGCCTTCGTATTAAATGAAAATCACGAAGTAGTTTATGCCGAAGTATTAGAATCTGCAGGCGATTTGCCAGATTTTAACGCTATCCGCGAAGCAGTTCAGCAATAATTTTATAGAAAAACTTTGTATTTTTAAGCGGATATGCTATTTTTGCAATCCAATTGGAATGGACCTGTAGCTTAATTGGATAGAGCACCTGACTACGGATCAGGAGGTTAGGGGTTCGACTCCCTTCAGGTCCACAATTAAAACAAAGCCTTTTCGTCCAAATCTCGGAAAGGCTTTTATTTTTTTATCTCGATACGAAAAATGCTAAATCTGGTATTATTTGGCCCTCCGGGAGCTGGTAAAGGAACACAATCTCAGAAATTAATTGATCAATATCAATTAATCCATTTGTCAACCGGCGATTTACTCAGAAACGAAATTGCCCAAGGCACCGATTTAGGTGTAGAAGCCAAAAAATTAATGGATCAGGGTGTTTTAGTACCCGATGAAGTAGTTATTGGGATGATTTCCAATAAACTCGATAGCAATAAAGACGCTAAAGGCTTTATTTTTGATGGATTTCCACGCACCGTTGCACAAGCCGAAGCGCTGGACAGCCTCTTAGCAACCAAAAATTCAGGTATTTCTGGCATGATAGCTTTAGAAGTATCAGACGATGAATTAGAACGCCGCTTATTATTAAGAGGTAAAGATTCCGGTCGTCCGGATGATGCCAACCCCGAAGTAATTCGTAAACGCATTGTAGAATACAATACCAAAACCGCTCCGGTGGCTAATTTTTATAAAGCACAAAATAAATTTTACAGCATTCCGGGCACCGGCGCAATCGACGAAATATTCGCTTCCCTTAGCCAGGTAGTAAACAAACTGTAAAACCAAAAAAATAATTCAATAGCGGATGGTAGCTTGCCTGCTTATCCGCTATTTTTGTATCTAGTAAAAAACATAAAAAATGTCGCAGGGTTCCAATTTCGTCGATTACGTAAAAATCTGTTGCCGTTCCGGTAAAGGAGGGGCAGGCTCTGCGCATTTACACCGCGATATCAATACCGCAAAAGGTGGTCCAGATGGTGGAGACGGCGCCCGTGGTGGCCACATTGTTCTTCGAGGCAATGCCCAACTATGGACTTTATTACATTTAAAATACCGTAAACACGTGATTGCCGGCGACGGCGGAAATGGAGAAGCATCCTTGCGTACCGGCAAAACCGGTCGCGACGATATTTTGGAAGTGCCCCTGGGTACTATTGCCAAAGATGTAGAAACCGGCGAAGTGTTATTTGAAATTACCGAAGACGGACAAACCGAAATTTTAACTCATGGAGGACGTGGCGGCTTAGGAAACTGGCATTTTAAAAGCCCTACCCAACAAACACCGCGTTTTGCCCAGCCCGGCGAACCCGGCCGCGAAGAATGGAAAATTCTGGAACTTAAAGTATTGGCCGATGTAGGTTTAGTAGGTTTCCCCAATGCCGGAAAATCTACCCTGCTTTCTGTAGTTTCTGCCGCCAAACCCGAAATTGCCGATTACGCTTTTACCACCCTGGTACCTAATTTGGGTATTGTTTCCTACCGGGATAACAAATCCTTTATTATGGCCGATATTCCCGGAATTATCGAAGGCGCATCTAAAGGAAAAGGCTTAGGATTCAGGTTTTTACGCCATATCGAGCGTAATTCTGTGCTTTTATTCATGGTGCCGGCCGATACCAGCCGTACCATCAGTGAAGAGTACCAGATTTTATTGAAAGAATTAGAAGCCTACAATCCAGAATTAATGCACAAGCCACGGGTTTTAGCCATCACCAAGAGTGATATGCTAGACGACGAGCTTAAAGCCGAAATCAAAAAAGACTTGCCAGCGGTACCGGCGCTATTTATTTCGTCTGTAGCGCAACAAGGCTTAACAGAGCTTAAAGATATGCTCTGGAAAGAAATCAACAGCTCCTTGTAAAAAATCACAAAAAAATAAGTCAAACATCGCCGATAAGGCTAAATTTGAACCATGAGAATTGCCATCAATGGTTTCGGACGTATTGGCCGCATTTGCCTGCGCACCCTTTTGCAAAAAGAGGGTTTGGAGGTAATTGCAATTAACGACCTGAGCGATACCCAAACTCTGGCCCATTTATTTAAATACGATTCTGTTCATCGGGGATATCCCGGCAGCGTGCAAGCCGGTCAAAACCAGCTCCAAATAGATGGAAAAACCATTCAGGTCTTCGCCGAAAAAAATCCGGAAAACCTTCCTTGGAAAGCATTAAACATAGATATAGTCATTGAGTCTACCGGGCAATTTACTTCCCGGGAGGGCGCTGCAAAACACCTTATTTCGGGAGCAAAACAAGTAATTATTTCAGCGCCTTCGGCGGATAAAGAAATACCCACCGTAGTTTTGGGCGTAAACGAAAATCAAATTGATTTTACAGCCGATATTTTATCCAACGCATCATGTACCACCAATAATGTGGCGCCTATGGTAAAAGTTTTGGATGAAAATTGGGGAATTGTAGATGGTTCCATCACCACCGTACACTCCATGACCGGCGACCAAAACCTGCACGATGCCCCGCACAAAGATTTACGCCGTGCCCGTGCCGCATCGGCATCTATCATCCCCACCAGTACCGGCGCAGCCAAAGCCATTACCACCATTTTTCCTCATCTCGAAGGAAAACTGGGAGGAGCAGGCATCCGGGTACCGGTATTAAACGGCTCTCTAACCGATTTTACCTGCACCCTAAAAAAACCGGTAAAGGTTGAAGAAATTAATGCGGCATTTAAAGCAGCCGCTCAAAATGAATTAAAAGGTATTTTGGCCTATACCGAAGATCCCATTGTATCGGTTGATGTTTTAGATAATCCGCATTCTTGCATATTTGATGCGCAATTAACCTCCGTGGTGGGCGGGCTGGTTAAAGTAGTAGGCTGGTACGATAACGAATTCGGTTATTCCAATCGCCTGGCAGAGTTGGTTCAGCAAATGGCACAGGCAAACAAAAAATAATACATGATTAAATTTATTCCTTACCAGGAAGTATTGCCTTTACGCTCCTCGGTACTTCGCGAAAGCAAAAAGATGCCCGAAGAGTGTGTTTTTACCGGCGATGAAGCCGAAACATCTTTTCATTTAGGATACGAAAAAGAAGGGAAAATAGTGTGTGTAGCCAGTTTTCACCTGCAAGCCCGTGAGGGATTTAACGGAACCGGTTACCAACTTCGCGGTATGGCCACTCATCCGGAATTTAGAAGCCAGGGCATTGGAAATCAATTGGTCAACTTTGCCATCGTATATCTCCGCGGACAAAAAGCAAATTATATCTGGTGCAATGCCCGTCAAAAAGCATTTCCGTTTTATGTAAGTTTAGGCTTCGAATTTATTTCCGAAGAATTCGATATTCCCGGAATAGGCCCGCATAAAGCCATGTACCTCAAAATACAGTAAAATCATTTTTTATATTTTTGTACCCGATAAAAAACAAGCATGAAAACCATAGACCAAATCAATTTTTCGGGTAAAAAAGCCCTCATACGCGTAGATTTTAACGTTCCATTGGATGAGAATTTTCAAATTACCGACGATAACCGTATCCAGGGAGCACTGCCAAGCATCCAGAAAATATTAAACGATGGCGGTTCGGTAATTTTGATGTCGCATTTGGGCCGCCCGAAAGATGGACCAACCGAAAAATACTCTTTAAAACATATCGTATCCCATTTATCAAAAGTGTTAAACCGCCCGGTTCAATTTGCCGACGATTGTATCGGCCAATCGGCAACAACCCAAGCTGCAGCATTACAAGCGGGACAGGTGCTTTTGCTAGAAAACCTGCGTTTTTATAAAGAAGAAGAAAAAGGCGATGCCGCTTTCGCGGAGAAATTAGCCCAATTGGGCGATGTATATGTAAACGATGCTTTCGGAACCGCCCACCGGGCGCACGCTTCTACGGCCATTATTGCACAATTTTTTTCTCAAGCTAAATATTTCGGTTACCTGATGGGCGCCGAACTGGCCAATGCCGAAAAAGTATTAAATCATCCCGAAAGGCCTTTTACCGCCATTATGGGCGGAGCCAAAGTTTCTGATAAAATTCTCCTCATTGAGCAATTGTTAAACAAAGTAGATAATCTGATTATTGGCGGCGGCATGGCTTATACTTTTGCCAAAGCACAAGGTGGGCAAATTGGTACCTCTATTTGCGAAGACGATAAAATGGAACTGGCGCTAACGCTGATTCAGCAGGCCAAAGAAAAAGGAGTGAACCTGATTTTACCGGTTGATACCCTTATTTCTGATGCCTTTGCCAATGATGCGAATACCGCTATTGCCCCAACATCGCAAATTCCGTCCGATTGGATGGGTTTAGACATTGGTCCGGAAACCACTAAGAATTTCGCCAAAGTGATTAAGGAATCTAAAACCCTGCTTTGGAATGGCCCAATGGGTGTTTTTGAAATGAGCAGTTTCGAAAATGGTACCAAGCAAGTGGCTTTTGCAGTGGTAGAAGCTACTGAAAACGGAGCTTTCTCGCTAATTGGCGGCGGCGATTCTGCCGCAGCAGTTTCTAAATTCCATTTAACCGAGAAAGTAAGTTATGTTTCTACCGGCGGTGGCGCTTTATTAGAATATATGGAAGGCAAAGAATTACCCGGCGTAAAAGCGATAAATAGCTAAACGATATAAAACGTCATTCCGAATCTGAGAATTGGATGAGGAATTTCTTCGATGAGATTTCTCTTCCCGATAAATCGGGATTCGAAATGACGTTTGTTTTGGAAAGCTTAATTCTTAGTCTCGGTTTGTGTTACCAGAAACCCGTTTTTAGTGTTGTCCTTTGTTAGGGCACGAACCACAGCGATAAAATTAATAAAAAAGCCTAAGATTTAAATCTTAGGCTTTTTTATTATAGACTATGTCCTAATTGGTTATCTTTCTAAATGGAAGGTGCCCTTCTCTAAGCCTGATATCTCCCAAATGCCATCAGTCGTAAATAAGTTAGTCGAGTTATCGTAAGTCAAATTGCGAAAAAGATAACTTTCTGCATTCAATGTACAGTAGAACTTAAAAAAATATGGAGCTTGCGCAGCATTGTCAACTTCATTGCTATAACCATAACTTGAGGTTTTATCATCCATAACTACTTCTACTAAGGTTTTGTCTTCTCCTCCTGAATTGTCTGTAAAAGTTACAGTTAAGTTGTGTTTCGTTTCATTTCCGGTTAATTTGTACCAACCAACCCATTTTCCATAAATGTTTTCAGGATTTGGCTTATCTGAGTCTTTTTTACAAGCGGTAAAAAAAGTAACAAGTATTAGAGTGTAAAGGATAGTTTTAATAAAGTTTAATTTTTTCATTTTTTTTCATTTTTAGTTTGAAATAATTAAAACATAACGTTGAATGCTGTGTAATTATTTTATGCTTAATTTTTAGACTACATTAAAAATTATATTCCGATGAGTTAGGTATTATAAAACCTCCTCTTTGCCTCGGTTTGTGTCCTCACAAACCGAAAAGTTACTAAGTGTTCCGTGAGGACACGAACCACGGCTAAGATTTCTCTTCCCGATAAATCGGGATTCGAAATGACGTTTAATCTACACCCTAAGTCACCCTGAGCTTGTCGAATGGTGGAGTAGGGCAAAACCTCTCGTATTTCGACAAGCTCAATACGACGGGTTTTTGTGTAAGAACTTAAAACTGTGGCCTCCCCGAAATTTCGGGGAGGCCACGCTTTTTTTATGCCCGAGTGGGAAGAAATAAGTGTGGAAAACTTTTTTGTGGGAGTAAGTGGTAAAAAGTGGAGAAAGTCCTTAATTTTACTGTTGAACAAAACCGCAAAAAGCTCAATGGCTCATTTTTTAGGAGAATTTGATTGTAAACTCGACGCCAAAGGAAGGCTAATGATTCCTGCTGGCCTGAAAAAGCAATTGCCTGCAGCAGAGCAAGAGGGTTTGGTAGTGAATCGCGGTTTTGAAAAACATTTGGTGGTTTACACCCGCAAAGAGTGGGAAGTGATTGTAGACGAGCTCTCTAAGCTGAATACTTACGAAAAGAAAACCCGTGAGTTTATCCGATACTTTACCCGTGGCGCTTCCGAATTAAATTTAGATGCCGCAAACCGAGTTTTATTGCCTAAATCATTATTAGAATATGCCGGAATTGCAGGCGAAGTAGTATTGTCCTGCCAATTCAATAAAATAGAAATCTGGGCTAAAGAAGCTTATGATTCACAACTGGACAATGAACCAGATAACTTCGCCAACCTGGCCGAAGAAGTAATGGGCAACGCCGGAAGGAGGGTTGCTAATGACTGATTACCACGTTCCGGTAATGCTGCAAGAATGCCTTAATGGGCTGGCTATCCAGTCTGAGGGGGTTTATGTGGATGTTACTTTTGGCGGTGGTGGTCATTCTCGTGCAATTCTAAAACAATTAGGTCCTCAAGGTCGTTTATTGGCTTTTGACCAAGATGCTGATGCACAGCAAAATATTCCAGCTGATGATCGTTTTACCTTTATCGATCAAAATTTCAAATACTTAAAAAACGAATGCCGTTTGCATAAAGCCATTCCTGCGGATGGTATACTGGCCGATTTGGGCGTTTCCTCTCATCAGTTTGATCAGGCCGATCGTGGTTTTTCTATCCGTTTTGATGCCGATTTGGATATGCGCATGGATCAGGAAGCGACCTTAACCGCCAAAATAGTATTGAATACGTATACTGAAGAAGCTTTGCATCGCATTTTTGGGATGTATGGCGAAATTCAGAATGCCAAAACTCTGGCTAAAACCATTGTAACCGCTCGTTTAAATCAATCCGTCGATACGATAGATCAATTTAAACAGGTTATCGCCAAACTCATCCCGAAAGGGAAAGAAAATAAATACCTGGCTCAGGCTTTTCAGGCTTTGCGCATTGAAGTAAACCAGGAATTGGAGGCTTTACAGGAGTTTTTGGAACAATCTGTAGAAGTATTAAAACCTGGCGGCCGTTTGGTGGTGATGTCCTATCACTCTTTAGAAGACCGTTTGGTAAAGAATTTCATCGCCAAAGGCAAATTTAAAGGCGAAGTAGAAAAAGATTTTTTTGGGAATGAAATAAAACCGCTGCAGGCTGTTAGTCGCAAAGCGATTACAGCTTCTGAAGAAGAAATTAAACAAAACAGCCGGGCCAGAAGTGCCAAGCTGCGTATTGCTGTTAAAAATTAAGCGAAAAACATGAGCAATCGCTTTAGAAACGAAATTATAGAAGAGGAAGAAGTAATTACTCCTCAGCAGGCCGTGCCCGAAGAGCCTAAGGCAGAGCTGCCCCGTAATTTTTTGACCACTTTATTTACTGAAGGGGTAGTTTCTAAAGAAGCCGCAACAGAAATGCTGCCATTTATTCTTTTTGTGGCTTTTCTCGGAATGATCTATATCGGTAACCGCCATTTTGCAGAAAACAATATCCGGAGTATAGATAAACTGGGCCGCGAAGTAAAAGAGTTGAGCGCAGATTATAAGGTGCTAAAAGCAGAATTGATGCTTAGAAGTACCAAAACAGAAATTGCCAAACTGGTAGATACCCTGGGTATTGAAGAGCCGGTTGAACCACCACGTAAAATAATAGTATCTACAGATGAATATTAGAACTGACATCTTAATTCGTGTGTATTTTGCTTTTGGGCTCATTGTGCTGTTAGCCTTTGCGGTGCTTTTCAAGCTTTTTCATGTACAAGTGGTAGAAGGCAAAAAATGGCGCAGAATGGCCGATAGTGTATCTACCAAAATGATAAAGGTAGAAGCCGCCCGTGGTAATATTTATGGTGTAGATGGCAGTTTGCTGGCTACTTCGGTTCCGGAATACGATTTAAGAATGGATTTATACGCCGGCGGTATTGAAGATAATGATGTTTTTGACGAAAAAGTGGATTCTTTAGCCAGCAGTCTGGCTGCCTATTTCGGAGATAAATCGGCAACAGCATATTCCAGAATATTGCGTGATGCCCGTAAAGATAAAGAGCGTTATCTCTTAATTCGCAGAAACATATCACACAAAAACTTACTGGATGTACGCAAATTCCCCATGTTTAATTTGGGTAAATACGGTGGCGGTATTATCGCAGTTCAAAAAAACAGACGTATTAAGCCATTTAAAGATTTGGCTGCCCGTACCATTGGTTATAAAAACGACAATGTACAGCCGGTAGGTTTAGAGGGTGCTTATAGTAAATACATAGATGGTATTACCGGGAGCCGTTTAATGCAGCGTATTGCCGGAAATCATTGGATTCCGGTAAATAAGGATGAAGAAATTTCGCCTCAGGATGGTGCAGATATTATTTCTACCATCGATATCAATATTCAGGATGTGGCTCAGCGTGCCTTATTAAAACAATTAACAAAAAGCGATGCCGACCACGGCTGTGTAATTTTAATGGAAGTAGCCACCGGGGAAATTCGGGCCATTGCCAATTATACCAGAACTGCTGAAGGACAATACGAAGAGAAGTTTAATTATGCCATCAACGAAAGTCTTGATCCGGGTTCTACTTTTAAGCTGGCCTCGTACATGGCACTTTTAGAAGATAAAAAAGTAGATACCAGTACGGTAGTAAATACGCCAAACGCCGGATTTACGGTTTACAATAAAACCATTAAAGAATCTCACGAAAGTTTGGGAAGCATTACGGTAAAGAAAGCTTTTGAAGTTTCTTCAAACGTGGCCATCTCTATGCTGGTGTACAATAATTATGTCAATAACCCATCCCGTTTTACAGACTTGCTTTATCAGTTCGGTTTAAACCAGAAATTAGGCTTACAAATTCCGGGAGAAACTACACCGGTAGTAAAAAATCCTAAAAATAGATCTTGGAGCGGTTTAACGCTGCCGCAAATGTCCTACGGTTACGAAATGCGTTTAACTCCTTTACAAATGCTGGCTTTTTATAATGCCGTAGCCAATAACGGTAAAAAAGTAGCTCCGCTTTTTGTGCGTGAAGTTAAACGTTTAGGCACCACGGTTGAAACTTTTAATGCCCGGGTAATAAACGAAAAAATTTGCTCAGACGAAACTATAGGCAAGGTGAAAGCCATGCTGGAAGGTGTGGTAGAAAACGGAA
>CAZFAE010000049.1:0-12876 GCA_964516035.1 uncultured Sphingobacterium sp. | reverse complement strand
TGAGGGTTTTTGCTTTTTAATATGCCTTGATTAATTTACAGTAAATTTAAATAAGCCCGAATCAGACGTATTTCCCTTACTGTCCTTGGTAATTACTTTCCAGTAATAAGTGGTGGCTGTACTTACTGCTACATCATTTAAAATGCTTGCTGTAAGGTTAGCTTGTAATAGGTTAGGGTTGTTAGTTATGCCTAAATACACTTCGTAAGTGGCAATATCATTATCTACATCGTTACCATTCCAATCTAAGGTAATTTTACCGTTAGTTGCGCTTACCGTTTGGTTATAAGTAGGCGAAATTATTTCTGCCGGAAATGGTGCATAGTTTAAAATACCCGGCCCGGAATTGTAGAATTTCCAGATTTCACTGAATGCTGTAGCAGTGGTTTTATTCGATTTAGAAGTGACAAACCAGGAGTATGGGGTGTTAACGAGCAGATTTACAGAAAGCATGCTGGAGGTGGTATTCTGAACAACAGTAGTATTGTTGAGCAGATTTTTGATGCTTACCTCATAATTTTCTGTATTGGCAGCAGCATTCCAAACTAAAGTAACGGTGCTTTCGGTTGCTGAAACAACAATTCCGGTATTGCAGGTTTCATTCTGGGCTGGAGCAGATAAAGTTGCAGCCGAGGGAGCTGGTATAATAGGGGCCGCAGCTTTCTTTTTACCGCAGGAAATAACTAGTAAAAGGATGATATAGAGAGCAGTTAATCTCATTTCTTTAAAATTTTATGTGTTTGATCTCCAATAGTTAAAAAATAGAAACCGGGTTCTAAGTGAGCTAAATTCAATTGAATCGTGCCGTTATCATTGGTGTATTCTGCCTGATAAACTACCAATCCGTTGCTGTTTATTAAAACCATTTTAACTTTTGAGGTTTGATTAATACCCAGTCTGATATTTAAAAAATCTTTAAATGGGTTGGGATACACAATGGCCTGTTCATTCACGTATATTGTTTCATCAAAACTGCCCTGACATTCTTTATCGGTTTTTACTTGCAGATTGTTATCTCCGGCTTTCAAGGAGAGCGTAATTTGGCTGGCCGAAGTAGTAAAGACTTCGTCATTTAATTTAATCTGATATTTGCTTCCGCCGTTCAATTGTAGGCTAAGCGAATTATTTACCGGGTTTACTTGTGTTAAAACGGCCAAATCTTTAGGTTCGGCTATTGTAAGGGTATAACATACCTGATAGCTGGAATTTCCATCTACTACAATACAAACCGGATAACTACCTGCAGCCAGATTAGGTATAGTTAAGGTATTTGTAAATGGATAACTGACAGGAACCCCGTTAATTTGAATGGTAGCTGTATAACTCAATGTTTTTACTGCAGTAATGCTGATTACGCCATTATTGTTAGCTCTGCAGGTTTCATCAGTAGTAGAGATACTGAAATTGTTGTAAGGTAGCGGGAAGGTAACTCCAACAAGTATATTTTCAGAACTCAGGACACAAGTTCCGGCAGTAACTTTAACGCTGTAAGTACCTGGCTGGGTACTGGTATATGTTGATGCCGTGGCTCCTGATATAGCCGTGCCGTTAAAATACCATTGGTTACCCGATGCTACAGTTGAAGTTAGTATATTCCCATTAACGGTAATTTCGGGACTATTAGTTACAGAGGTGTTTACTGCCACTCTTTCTGAACCTATACAGCCGGTAGATTTTACGGATAAATCATAAAAATAATAGTAAAAATCGGCAAAAGTACTGTTACCCGTGGTAGATGCGGTATTGCCAATGATGCTAAATAGCTCGCCAATTTTAAAAGGATAGCCACTCACCCCTCCATTATTTCTGTAAATACTTGCGCCCCCTTCGTAACTGATAGAAACTGTGTAATCGCCCGCTTGTGGTAGAATTAAGTTTAATGGATAAATCTGGTTACCCGGGCTTACCTCAAGTGTAACTCTCGAAACCTCTTCTCCGCTTGCTGTTTTGCTTGCTACGAAAGTAACTTTACCTCCAGAGCCAATATACAATCTGGCGCTTTCTAAAATAATTGGTATTGCGGTACGCATTAAAACCGCCGGATTATTGCCGTTTAAGTAGCCTCCAGATGTGAAAGTGGTATTTGTTGCCGGGCCTGCTTTGCCGCTAAAATCATTGATGCCAGCATAAAACGTATTGATTGCAGTGGTTCCGTTATCGGTATAGTTAACCGAATTAGTATTGACGCTGAAAGCTACCGGCAGGTTATCTGCAAAATTTTTATACCAAAATTTGGTACCCAAGCCCGTGGCATTTAAAGTATAGTTATTGGATGAACCACATTGAATTGCCGAAGTGTTGCTAAGTGTTGGTGGATTACTAACCGTAATACTTGTCACATTTTCATTATTGCTGGCATCCAAATCGTCGCTAAGGCCGGTGGAGGCATTTATTTGGTAGTTGATTCCAGCTTGTGCATTAAAAGTTTGGATTAAAGTAAAGTTCGCTTCGCTTAAAGCGTTGATGGTTCCGGTATAAGTTTGGTTGAGTGTAGCAACCGTATTTCCATTCTGAGTAATAGTAATACTTACCGGAATATTGCTGATGCCGACGCTACCGTAGTTTTTAATTTTAACAGTAACTTTTTGCAAGTTGTTTGAGCATGCTCCCGAAATAGGATCAACCAAAGCGCTGATACCCACATCTTTACTAGCCCTAATTAATTTTACCCTATAGTCTTGAGTTTCGCCCCTTGCATAGCTTCCGCAAGCATTAATACTGCTTGCAGTACTGGTTTCGCTCATCACAATTCGCAATAAGCTAAAATTATCAATGGTTACATTGTTAGGTATATTCAGGTTGTCGGTATATTCTCCGTTACCACTAATTACGGGGCTTGTAGATAACAATTCGGTGCTTTCATCAAAAACACCATCTCCATTAAAGTCAATATACACTTTAGCCATTTTAGGCGCATCTGCTCCGCAAGTGCCTAATTTAAGATTTAGCGGGTAAGTGCCTCCCGCTTCTAGTTCAATTAATTGCCCCGTATTGTCTATATATCCGGTACAGGTGCCATTGGTGGCGGTGTATGTGATGTTGGCTAAACTAAAGGAAGTGATTTTAGCGTCGGCAGTACTGGTAGGAGCCGAAGTACAGTAAGCAACGCCTCCAACACCTGATAAGATTAATGAAAAATTTTGTTTGTTTCCGGTCAACGTAGTTCCCTTGTGTGATATCGTAAGTGTATAGGTTTTTCCTGGAATAGGGTCTGAAATAATTATTTGTTCTACATTATCCCTAAAATTATCTCCTGTTGTTGCTGCAAGAGCAGGTTGTTCAGGGTCGAGAACCCAGGGTTTATAGGTTTCTCCATTAATGCGCATGTCGAGATCGTTTACCAATCTTGGGGTTCTTTCGTCTATGGCAGTAGCAGTGTTTACTAAGCCCGGAGGGTCTGTCCAGCAGATGGTAGCTATCAAGGGGCCCGTGCCGGAACTAATCAATTGCAACGTTTTGCCAGCACCCTGCAAAAGTTCATCCTCTATAATATTGCTCTTATTTCCATCGTTTTGTATCAACTGAGCTGCTTTTTCGGCGTTTAGTAAACCCCAGCCATAAATATAATCTGGACCAGCATTGCCGGCATCGTCTGCGGTATGAAGAGCCAGGCCTTTTAAACTTGCCGACCGCATAAAAGCACCGCTATACTTTTGGTTATAGGCTTCTTGTAAAAGAATGAGTGAGCCGCTGACATTAGGGCTGGCCATAGATGTGCCACTTAAAGAAGCATAGGCAGTTGTACTTGTATTTACGGTGGAATTGAGTGCAACCCCCATGCCCACTAAGTCGGGTTTAATGCGCCCGTCATCGGTAGGTCCCCAGCTGCTAAAGCTGGATATTTGGATACTTGAAGGTGTAAATGGCCCATTTGGAAGGCCGGTTATGGCTCCAACCGTTAAGCTGTTTTTTGCATTGCCGGTTAACGAAATTATATCATAGCCATTATTGCTGCTAATTTCTCCAGCTACCCGGGTAGCTTCGGTCCAGGTGTTGTTGGTAAAGTGGTAATAAGTTCCGCCATCGGCAGGACCGGTTTCATTACGGTTATTGCCTGATGATTTTACCGGTAAATAATACGGAGCCTGATAGGATATTTCATCCCATCGTCGGGTATCATTATCGTAAAACCCAAATTTATAATCCTCGGCAGTGCCAGAAGTTCCGTACCACTCCCATCTGGCTGCGCCACCCCCGCTTGGAGTATCATTATAATACCAACCGGCGATAAATCCATAGGAATGATTTGAAATCAGCATATTGGAAGCTTCCAAGGCCATTTCAGATTCATCGTTATTAAAATCGTAGCCTACTAAGCGTGGAAGTTCAAAAGCCATTCCTTTTGCAGAAGTATTAATTCCGGCTGCCATCATCGTGCCGGCTACGTGGGTAGCATGCCTGCTAACTGCTGCGCCAGTATTTTTGTTCAGTATTCTTTCTCCGGCAAATTCCTGGTGTTCGGAATAAATACTCCCGCCATCCCAAATGCCAATTTTATTAAGGAGCGAATTGCTTGAACCACTTAAATTTAGGCCCAATCCACCATTAGTATACAGCCTATTTACTCGGGTAGTTGCAGCAGCATATGAATTATTGTCGGTTACCAGGTAAATGGGCATTCCGCTTTTATCTATACTCTGCAGAGACATCACTCTGCCGTTTTTAAACTCTTTAAATGTTACCCAATTTTTCTTTCTAGCCACAGAGAAGGCCTTCTCTCTGGCTTGATCAGATTCTTTCTGATAACTTTTGGCAAATTCTTTAAGCGTTTTGTCGTTGCTCTCCGTTTTCTGGGCAAAGCTTATCCCAAAGCCAAAAAAGATAAATAGCCCGCAAAGTATACTGCCGTAAAATTGTTTATTTGGAAAAATCATTTTTAAATATAGAGAGGTGTCAATTGATTTGAACCTTAAAATACAAAAAAAATGTTAAAACTGATATTTTTTCACCTTCTAAGCCTAATTGCATACGCCGGTTCTACTACCGGTTACTTACAAATTATTAAGGATTTGTTCTGTTAAGGGCTTACTGATAAAAATCTCGGTGAGTGGGTTTTTTTTAATTTTTTTACGATCTGTGGGATCCAAGGAGGAGGAAAGGACATAGATTTTGACTTCATGTAGCGGAAAGGCCGGTATCTTTTCTAGCTGTTCCAGAAAAGCATATCCATCTACTTCCGGCATCCTTAAGTCCAGAAAAATGACTTCAGGTAGGGTATCGTGCTGCAGGAGATTTTCTTGAAGATAATCTGCTGCATGTTGTGCAGACTCAAAGGCAATAATACGTTTGGCAAAAAGATTGCTTTCTAAAATTTTTTGGTTGATGGCGTTATCAATAAAATTATCATCGATAAGCATCACGGTTTTATATTTATAATCGCCGTACATAATTAAATTTAAGCATTTATTTTTAAGATAAAATACTTAATCAAAAAGAAATTGAACCGGCCAATTGTTTGAGTGAAATTTCGGATTGCTTTGCCTGAAACTGTGCATCCGTATAGCGGGCAAAAGCATTCAGATAATTGAGCTGAGCTTCTCTGAATTCTACCGCACTCAAACTTCCCAGTTTAAATTTTTCTAGAGAAATTTCCAGGTTCTGACGGGCAATTCCCTGATTCTGATTTTCGAGTTTAACCAGCTCTAAATTGGTTTGATAAGATTGATAAGAAACGGCTAACTGTGCAGCAATACGTTGTTGTGTCTGCATCAATTGTATTGCTGAACCTTTGATGTTTAGTGCAGCATTTTTCTCGTTACGATTTTGTAAAAAGCCATTAAAAATAGGAATGCTTGCTGTAATACCATAATTTAAACCACGTCCGCTTGATTCTCTGGCAAAACCCAGTGCCGAGGTAGAATTATTGAAATTATAGCCAGTGCTTACATTAATGCCGGGATATCTTGCAGCCTTAACCTGTTTTAAATTTAGGCGGGCAAGCTGCTGTTGGATATTGGCTTGCAGTATTTCTGGATTTTGTGTGGATGATCTACTTTGTAAATCATTGAAAATCAAGTTATCGTGGACGATATTAGTATCAGTTATTATAAAAGAAGTTTGAATATCCCTGGCCAGTAATTCATTGAGTTGTGTTTGTGTGTTTTTATACACGTCAAATTGGCGCAGTAAATTGGTAGTGTCTGTATTTAAATCCACTTTGGCAGCCAATACTTCTAATTTTGAAGCTTTACCAATTTTAAAACGGTTACTGGAATTACTCAAGCGGAGCTGAGAAATTTCCAAGGCGGTTTGCAAAGATTTAAGCTGCTGGCGCTGTCTAACCAAATCGTAATAGGTACTCATCACCGAGGCGATGGTGTTTTCAACAGCCATTCTAAAATTTAGTTCTCCGGTTTTTTGTAATTGCTGTAAACGTTCGTAATTGGCAAACATGGCAAAGCCATCAAAAATGCGCCAGTTTAAACTTACACCATAACTGGTATTCATATTTCGGGCACCATCTTGCTGCTGCTGAGTGCCATTGGCCAGCGTTTGTTCGCTGTTTTGTACCGTACGGTTATTTGAAAAATTGCCATTGATAGTGGGCGTAATTCCGGCATTGGCCAGGCTTACATTATTTTTAGCAATAAGTGCTTGGTTGGTACGTAATAATATCTCGTAATTATTATTTAATGCAAGGTCAATAGCTTGTTTTAAATTCAGCGTTTCCTGGCCATAAGCGGCAGATAAACTGAACAAGCTTAAAATAAATAGCAGCTGCCATCTTTGTATTTTTTTCATGATATTTCTATTTAGATGGGGATGGATTTTTAAGCGGCTTAGACCACATGCTGTAAATAGCCGGAATAACATAAAGGGTTAATACCAGCGAGAAAAGTGTTCCGCCGATGATTACGATACCCATGCCCATGCGGCTTTTTGCTGCTGCCCCAATGGCCATGGCAATAGGTAAAGCGCCCAAGGCGATAGCCAAACTGGTCATTAAAATTGGGCGTAAACGATCTTCGGCTGCCCTTCGGATGGCTTCTGGCAGAGGAATGCCCTGCTCTTTAAGCTGGTTGGCGAATTCTACAATCAAAATACCGTTTTTGGTTACCAGCCCAATGAGCATAATGGTACCTATCTGACTGAAAATATTCCAGGTTTGGCCGAATAGCCATAGCGATAAGAAAGCACCGGCTACGGCCATTGGTACGGTTAAAATAATGATTATTGGGTCGATAAAACTTTCGAATTGGGCTGCTAAAATCAGATAAATTAGTAATAAGGCTAAGCCAAAAGCGAAAAGGGTGTTTGATGAACTTTCTTTAAAATCTCTAGATTCTCCACCTAAATCTGTAGAAAAGCTGTCGTCCAAAACTTTTGCGGCCACTTTGTCCATGGCATCAATACCATCGCCAATGCTTTTGCCCGGTGCCAGGCCTGCCGATACGGTGGCCGATACAAAACGGTTGTTGTGGTAAATTTGTGGTGGACTGCTTTGTTCTTCTACCTGCACCAAATTGTCTAATTGGACCAATTCGCCCTGGTTATTTCTCACGAAAATGGAAGTCAAATCGCCCGGATCATTACGGTCACTTCTGTCGTACTGGCCAATTACCGAATATTGTTTACCATTCATGATAAAGTAAGCGAAACGCTGCCCGCTTAAAGCGAATTGTAGCGTTTGTGCAATATCTAATACAGAAACTCCTAAATTTTTCGCTTTTTCGCGATCAATAGAAAGGTTAATTTCGGGTTTATTGAATTTCAGGTTCACATCAGAAACGGTAAAGGTTGGATCCTGACTCAATTCATCCATAAACAGCGGCAGTTTTTCTCTCAATTTTTCGAAATTAGGCGCCTGTATAATGTAATTTACAGGTAGGCCACCTCTTCGGTTTACCGAAATAGTAGGTTGCTGCACCACAAAAACCTTGGCTTCTGAGTATCCTTTGGTAATTTTTGTCAGTTTGTCGGTGAGTTCGCTCTGCGAAATTTTGCGCTGATCTGGGTCGGTTAAACGTAGTCTGGCGAAACCGGTGTTGGCTGCACCGCTTCCGGCAAAACCAGGCGCCGTAACTGTTAGGTTTAGGCGTTTATCCTGAACAGAATCTTCAACCATTTCGGCCAGATTTCTGATAAAATTGTCTGTGTATTCGTAAGAGGCGCCCTCTGGCGCAGTAATTTGCATGTTCAATGCACTGCGGTCATCGTAAGGTGCAGTTTCTTTTTGCAATAAGGTCCAAAACAGGGCAATTAAGCCAATACATCCCGCCAGGATAACAAAAGAGCGCTTTGGTTTTAGTAAAAACTTTTCGAGCGATGCCCTGTAGGTCTGGGTCATTTTCACAAAATAAGGCTCTGTACGTTCGTAGAATTTAGATTTTTTCTGATGTCCTTTCATTAGGTAAGCATTCAGCATCGGCGTAAGCGTAAGCGATACAAATGCCGAAATAAGTACTGCGGCACCTATTACTACACCAAACTCCCGGAAGAGCCGCCCTACAAATCCTTCTAAAAATATCACCGGAAGGAAAACAGCTGCCAGGGTAATGGAGATAGAAATTACCGCGAAAAATATTTCGTTTGAACCTTTAATAGCCGCCTCGATGGGAGAGTAGCCTTCTTCAATTTTTTTGAAAATATTTTCGGTTACCACGATACCGTCATCTACTACCAGTCCGGTGGCCAGTACAATGGCCAGCAGGGTAAGTACATTGATAGAATAACCGAAAAGGTACATCACAAAAAAGGTGGCAACCAGTGAAACCGGAATATCAATTAGCGGACGGAAAGCAATACTCCAATCGCGGAAAAATAGATAGATAATCAGGATTACCAATACCAGGGATATCAGCAATGTTTCGGCTACTTCGCCAATAGATTGTTTGATAAAAACTGTGCTATCCAGTGCTATATCTACCTTAAAATCTTTTGGAAGATCTTTTTTTAACTGGTCGAGGCGTTTGTAAAACTCTTTAGAAATATCGAGGTAATTGGCGCCGGGCTGCGGAATGATGGCCAAACCGATCATGGGTTTGTTAGATATCCGGAGCATGGTTTCTTCATTCTCTGCACCAATGGTAGCGGTACCCACATCGCGTAAGCGGATAATATTTACGCCATCGTTTTTAATAATGAGATTGTTGAAATCGTCTTCGCTCGATAAATTACCCATGGTTTTAACCGAAAGTTCGGTGGCTTCGCCGGTAATTTTTCCGGAAGGCAATTCTATGTTTTCGCGATCAAGCGCATTTTTGATATCGAGTGCCGTTAAGCGATAGGCTGCCATTCGTGCCGGATCAATCCAGATACGCATGGCCATTCTTTTTTGCCCCCAGATTTGCACGCTGCTTACTCCCGGAATGGTTTGAAAGCGTTGGGCAATTACATTTTCGGCATAATCGCTTATTTCTAATTGGTTGCGATTGCTGCTTTCTATGGTTAGGCCCATGATCGATTCTGAGTTGGCATCGGCTTTAGCCACTACCGGAATGCCATCAATATCTTTAGGGAGAGACCGGGTGGCTTGAGAAACCTTATCTCTAACATCGTTGGCAGCTTCTTCCAGGTCTTTATTTAAATTAAACTCTACCGTGATATTACTGGAGCCCTGGTTGCTCGACGAAGAAATATTACGTACCCCGTCTATGCTGTTGATTGCTTTTTCAAGCGGTTCGGTAATTTGCGATTCAATAACATCTGAGTTGGCCCCCGGATAGGCCGTTCTAACCGATACAATGGGTGGGTCGATGGATGGGAATTCGCGTACGCCTAAATAATTGAAGCCAATAAGGCCAAATAAAACAAGACTCAGGTTCATGACAATAGCCAGAACCGGGCGTTTGATACTGGTACTAGATAAACTCATGGATTTAGTTTTTCAGGGTTACTTTAACAGCTGCTTCTGGCTTTAGCGACATCATTCCGCTGGTTAGTAGCGTATCGCCCACTTTTAAGCCAGATAAAACCAGGATATTTTTATCGGTACGTGGACCGGTTTCTATCATTACTTCTTTAGCCAATCCGCCATCGGTAATAAAAACTTTTTTACCCTTTAATACCGGAATAATTGCCTGGGTTGGAATCAGTATTGCATCTTTTATGCCCTGCAGGGGTAAGTTGATTTTTGCAAACGAGCCTGGCAGCAATTCGCCACCTGGATTATTGGCCTGTGCTTTTAATTGCAAAGAGCGGGTAGTGGTTTCTATACCCGGCTCTAACGCATAAATTTTAGCCTGGTAGGTTTTAGTAGAACCGGCAACAGTAAATTCAATAATGGTGTTCTTTTTAATTTGTCCGGCATATTTTTCTGGAATAGAAAAACTAATCTTAACCGGATTACGGCTTACCAGTTTTGCGATATTGGTAGTTGGAGTTAAATATTCGCCATTAGAAATAGCCCTTAATCCAATTTGACCGCTAAATGGAGCCTTGATGGATGTTTTGGCCAATTGGGCACGAATTAATTCGGTTTGCGCTTTTAATGAACTGAGTTCGGCAAAAGCAACTTCATATTCCTCTTGGCTAATGGCCTCTTTTTTTAACAATTGTTTGGCTCTCGATTCTGTTTCTGAAGCTAATTTTTCGCGGCTTAAAGCTTGTTTAAGCTGAGCCTGCAATTCGGTATCGTTAATTTTAACCAGCAGCTGGCCTTTGCTTACGGAGCTGCCTTCCTGGAAATAAATTCCTTTAACCAAGCCCGAAACTTCAGAACGAATTTGCACCTCTTCATCGGCTTCAATAGAACCGCTTACCGCCAGGCTACTCACAAACTCCTGTGTGCCAACCACCATGCCATTTACTTTGGCCGGGGGCATTCCTGCACCACCTTTTCCGCCCGGTTTATTGCCTTGTCCACCACCAATTTCTGCATTCTTTTTAATACGATAAGTAATTCCTGCAACAAGTAAAAGGGCTAGACCCAGATAGATTATATTTTTAACTTTCATTTGAGTGATGTTTCTTTGGTTGAGTGCTAAAAAATTCAGCTTTGAATTTCAATATTAAAGCGCAAAATTAGGCTTTTATCTTATAGAAGTATCTTCTGTATCTAATAAATTACAGCCCGCAGCTGCTTAAAATTTCATCATTTCAATTTTAAAAGTACATTTGTTATAAACGTTACATCATGAAATATTTAGTAAACATACCAACCTTAACCTTGCTGTTTTTTATGGCATTAACTACCAAATCAAGCTTGGCTCAGAGCAAAATTGCTTTTGAAGTCTCTTTTACAGAACCGCAGGCGCATTATGCCGATGTTCAGATGCAAATTTCGGGTAACACTGAGTCGCAGCTGGATGTAAAAATGCCTGTTTGGGCACCCGGCTCTTATTTAATTAGAGAATTTGCCAAAAATGTAGAAAGTTTTAGTGTGGCCGATGCCGGCGGTAATGCCTTGGGTTTCGAAAAAACGGATAAAAATACCTGGCGCATACAAACCAATAAAAAAGAAAAAATCACCATTAAATACCGGGTTTATGCTTTTGAAATTTCGGTAAGAACCAGCATGATTGATGCTTCGCATGCTTTTTTATCTCCTACCGGGATATTTATGTATCCGGCCGGACAGCTAAAGCAATCGTCAACCGTAAGCATTAAGCCTTACCAGGGATGGAACAAAGTTTCTACCGGATTGGAGCCTGTGCCAAATAAAACCTTTACTTATTTAGCTGCAGATTTTGATGTCCTTTTCGATTCGCCAATTGAAGTGGGTAACCAGGATGTGTTTGAATTTATGGCTGCCGGAGTAAAACACGAAGTAGCCATGTACGGTGGTGGTAACTACGATAAAGAACGTTTAAAAACAGATATTGCCAAAATTGTAGATAAAACTACTGCTGTTTTTGGCGAAAATCCTAATAAGCATTATGTATTTATCGTTCATAATTATGAGCGTGGTGGGGGCGGTTTAGAGCACCTCAATTCTACCGTTTTGGGTGCCAGCAGAATGGGTTATACCAACGAAAACGTGTATCAGGGCTTTTTGAGCCTGGTAGCTCATGAGTATTTCCATTTATGGAATGTAAAACGGATGCGCCCGATTGCTTTAGGCCCGTTTAATTATGATACAGAGAATTACACTACCAATCTTTGGATTGCCGAAGGCTTTACCGCTTATTATGACAATTTGTTTGTAAGACGAGCAGGATTTACGCCTGCCGAAAAATACCTGGAAGTATTGGCATCAGGGATGAATACCATCGATAATCAACCGGGTAATTTGGTTCAATCAGCCAGCGAAGCCAGTTTCGATGCCTGGATTAAGCAATACCGTCCCAACGAAAATTCACGCAATACCAGTATCTCTTACTATGACAAAGGCGCATTGATTGGTATGCTTATGGATCTAGAAATTTTAAATGCCACCCAAGCCAAAAAAGGCTTAGATGATGTAATGAGTGCTGTTTATCAGCAATATTATAAAAAATTGGGCCGCGGTTATACCGATGCCGAGTTTAAGGTTGAGGTAGAGAAAACTGCCGGAAAATCTTTTGATGCTTTTTATAAAGATTACGTTTATGGCACCAAACCGGTAAATTATGCACCATTTTTAGCCGCTGCCGGATATACTTATGCAGATGATTTTGCCCGCAGAAATGAATCTTATTTAGGCGCAAATACCATTATCAGAGATGGAAAAATTATAGTAAGCGCTGTATTAAGAGGCAGCCCGGCTTGGATTGACGGCATTAATGTAAACGATGAGATTTTGGCGGTTAATGGCCAAAGAGTGGCAGTAGCCAATGGAGATTTAGATCGTTTAATTGCCAGCAAAAAAGTAGGAGATAAAATTACTGTTGAAGTTGTCCGCGATGGCCTTACTCAAGATATTTCAATTACTTTGAAACGCAATCCGGCGGTAAAATACCGTATTCTTTCTGTAGAAAATCCAAGCGCAGCTCAACTGGCTGTACGTAAAAAATGGCT
>CAZFAE010000048.1:0-13450 GCA_964516035.1 uncultured Sphingobacterium sp. | reverse complement strand
TCGCGAAAGCGTAAAATATCATTAAAGAAAAAGCCACGGGCAGAGTAAATACCAAGTTGCCTGTTTCGGGATTGCGGACTTGTGCCATTTTCTCTTTTACCGATTCCATTTTAGAGGCGTCGCCATCTACACTGTATAAAGTAGCCATGGTGCCTACAAAAACTTCGCGGGCGGCAAATGAGGTAATGAGCGCAATCCCAATTTTCCAATCAAAACCGAGCGGTTTAATAGCCGGCTCAATACTTTTGCCTAAAATACCCGCATAAGAATTTTCGAGTTTGGCTGATGCTTTTAACTGGTCTATTTTTTCGGGACTGTATTGCTGGGTATAAGCGGAAGAGGCGTATTGCTTTTCAATAGCATCAAATTTAGCAGATGGACCGTAAGAGGCCAGCACCCAAAGTATCACGGAAATGGCAATAATTACTTTTCCGGCTTCCATTACAAAAGCCATTACCTTTTCGTACATGGTATAACCTATGTTTTTCCAACGGGGCATCCGGTAAACGGGCAATTCCATAATAAAATAACCACGTTCGCGGGCTTTGATGAGGTATTTCATTACCCAGGCCACCAAAACCGCACTGATTAAACTCAATAAATACATGGACATAAGCGCCAGTCCCTGGAGGTTAAAAATACCCCAAAGCCGTTCAGAAGGCACCACTAAAGCAATTAATAAAGTATAAATGGGTAAACGGGCCGAACAGCTTACCAGTGGCGTAACCATGATGGTGATGATGCGGTCTTTCCAATTTTCGATGTTACGGGCACTCATAATGGAAGGCACTGCACAGGCCAGGCCGCCTATCATCGGCACTACCGATTTTCCGTTCAAGCCTACTTTCCGCATAATGCGGTCCATCATAAAAGTAACACGGGCCATGTAACCGGTATCTTCTAAAACGGCAATAAAGGCAAACAGGATAGCAATTTGCGGAATAAAGATGAACACGCCGCTTAAGCCGGCAAGTACGCCGTCTACCAATAAATTAGTTAAAACACCCGCCGGTAAATAGGTATGGGCTGTGTTTCCGAGCCAGATAAAGAGCGCCTCGATGAGACTCATCGGGTACTCGGACCAGGTAAATATGGATTGAAATATGGTGAATAAAATCAGGATAAAAATAGCAAAACCCCAAATACGATGCGTTAGAATGTGGTCTATGCGGTTACTGTAGCTTTCTTCTACAGGCTTGTTTGGGCTACTTACGGTATCAAACAATACTTCGTTGATGAAATTATAGCGGGAAATGGTTTCCTTGGCCTGTAATTTTTGAGATTGGAAATCAGATTCCTGAATTAAATCGGCTATTCGCTCTTTTTGTGCAGCATCTAAAAAACTAAGGTGCTTGTAATGATGGGCATATTGTAAGGCCTGATAAGTCTGCTGAATGCTACATTCCTCTTGGATTTTGGCAATTAGTCCGCCGGGAATAAATTCTTCAAAATCTAAAGTATCTATCTGGGTAGGCACTTCGCCTATTTCAGCAATGGCTTGTTTCAATTCGGCTATGCCTTCGCCGTTTCTGGCGGAAATAGGCACAATACGAACGCCTAATTTTGCCGCTAACTGATTGACCTGAATTTTTATACCCGACCGTTTGGCCAGATCCATCATATTGAGGGCAATAATTACTGGTATTTTGAGATCGGCTACCTGAGTATAAAGTAATAGATTGCGTTTTAGGTTGGTGGCATCGGCAATAAAAACGATAACATCTGGATAAGATTCGTTTGCCGGGTTGGCCAGGATATCGAGCACAATGCGCTCGTCTTTACTTTTGGGATATAAACTATAGGTGCCGGGTAAATCGATGATTTGGGCTTCGCATTGAACATTGAGTTTGCTCTGCCCGGTTTTTTTATCAACCGTTACCCCCGGAAAATTGCCTATTTTTTGATTTAAGCCCGTTAACAAATTGAAAAGTGTCGACTTTCCGGTGTTGGGATTGCCAACAAGCGCCACTTTTAAGTTCTGTTTCACGGAATGCTTATTGTAAGATGATGGTAGCTGCTTCTTTTTTACGAAGGCTCAACTGGTAACCGGAAATATTAACTGCTATGGGATCGCCCAATGGGGCTACCCGTTCTACCTGAATAGATTCGCCGGGTAAACAGCCCATTTCCATCAATTTCACCGACATTTCCAGGTCGGTAAATTCTTTGATGATGCCGGATTGCCCGGGTACCAATTGCGATAATTTGATTTTCAGTTCTTCCACGGTTGGATACAAAAATAGAGCTTATTTAAATTAAATCCAAATAAGGGCAATTAATGACTCTGGCTTGATATTAAGACCTGTTGACGGAATTTAGGGCAGTTGCAGCCCTTTTTAAAGATGCTGCAAGAACTGCATACAGCAATAATGCAGCACAACATTAAATATTTAAGCCTTGTTTTCATGTGAATTAAACCGATGAAGAAATACATAACTGAATATACCCATGCCTACGCCTATCAAATCAGCAAAAAAATCCCACCATTCTGCAGAGCGGTAAGTGAATATTTTCCATTGCATGAGTTCAATTAAACCACCCAGCACAACCGTAATCAACATAATTTTCAGAATGGTAATCATTCGGTACTGGTAACTGGATTGCTGCCTGATTTTACCGTAGAAAAGGAAAACCGTAAGCACAAAAAAGAAACCGGCATGAGCCATTTTATCAAAACCTTGAAAAAATAAGGCTGTATTGGGCAAATCACTAGCAGGCAGATTGCAAAGTACTAGCGTTAAACCAGCCCAAAGTATAGCCAGGTATTGATGCCTAAGTGATTGAAACATTAAGCACCTACTTGCGCAGCATAGTCGGCAGCAGAAAGCAATTGCTCCGCTTCAGCAGCATCATTTAAAGCTACTTTTACCATCCAGCCTTCTCCGTAAGGATCAGAATTTACCAATTCCGGATTGGTATCTAGTTTTTTATTGAATTCCAATACTGTTGCCGTAAGGGGCATAAATAAATCTGAAACAGTTTTAACCGCTTCTACAGTACCGAAGACTTGTTCTTTATTAATGGTTTTACCTAAAGAATTGATATCGATATACACAATATCGCCCAGCTCTCTTTGTGCAAAATCGGTGATGCCGATAAAAGCTTCGTTACCTTCTACGCGAATCCATTCGTGATCGCTGGTATATTTTAATTCGGATGGGAAGTTCATGGTTTTGTAATTGGTTTTTATTTGCTCAAAAATAGCTTAATCCACTTTAAATAGCAACGAATTAGCTTTGTATTATTGGATGGTGAATTTTAAAGTTGCCCCGAAATTACTGAACGAAGTATTGAAACTTTGCGAAGTATAGGGTTTGGTAATATTGCCGTCGTAGAATAGCTGCAGGTTAAAACGCTGGTTTAACACATAATCCAGCGATGGTCGGTAAGTAATGTTTTTAGCTCCCGATGAGACTTCCGGATCGTTTACATCTGCCCGATAAATTAATGTTTTACGGTCGTTGATGGCAAAATCTAATTTGAAATTTAAATCGTTATTCATTTTCAGGCTTTTAAATAAGCCAAAAGGGAAACGAAACTCACTGGTTCTATATCCAAAACCAAACACAATGGCTGCATCAGTTTGCATGGCCAACTGGCTGTTGGCTAAACTCAAACTCATAGACCGGGATTTTCGGAATTCGAAATTGGCAGTCATGTTGTTTTTTAAGCGGACATCTATCCCCAGAAATGGAACAAATTGTTCGAAAAGGGTAACCTGGTTGAACTGGTAGCGGGGCAAGAAATTAGTATTCACATCTCTTACGCTTACTGCGCCGTTATTTTCTTCATACCTGGCTAATGAGCTGAACCCGTTTACATTATAGGTTGAACGATAGGCATGGTTGATGTCTATGGAATTGAAAATCTCACTTAAAAATGGGATTTTACTTAATCCGGCATAATTAATACGCCAGTTGGGTATTGGAATTTTAGGAAAAGTAGTTAAGCTTGCGCTAGATGCTTCTTTTCCGCTGTAAGCAGCCAAAAACGAGGCAATAACCACGTCTTGCGAACTTTTGCCATAGCCATCGGCAAAGCCATTAAGCTGACCGGCCGAATTGGGGTTCTGACTGCCTAAACGTGCCGAAATAATTTGTCGGTTTGCCTCGAACTGCTTAAAAAGACTGGAAGCCGTTCCGGGTTTGTCTTTCTTAAATGCCGTGCGGAAACTGAAGAATGAAATACTGTAATTTCCGGTAGTAATTGGGTTTAGGTTTTCGAAGCTATTGGTACCCGCTACATATTTAAAAGTAGTAGAATAGTTAAAATCGCTGCTTTTTAGGGCTGTTAATTCTATGCGTAAATCTTTAATGGGTTCTACCGTTGCTCTAAAATTAAGGTCTTCTTTAATGCCGTTTACATACAATTGGTTTAGCAGCGGATCGTTGGTTATCCATCCATTATTTAAGGCCCGACCACGAATATCACGCTGGCTACCGAATAGGAAATCCCAGCCCGGAGCATCAGCATCTAAATCTTGGCCAAATGCCGTAGTTTTTGGTAAATATCCCGGCAGGAAAGTGCCTTCGGTACGGGTATAAGCGCCGCCTACATTTTTAACGCTGGTTAAAAGTCCAATCATAAATTGTGTCCATTTATTATCGGCATTATTATTCGCAGATCTGATAAATCCAAACTTATTATACAATGAGGTTAGGTTTAAAGATGGATTTACCTGCATAATTCGGGTATTCTGAATGCTGTTACCAATATTCACATCCGGATCTTTAAGGGTTGCCAGCGGCTCTGTTTTCCAGTTAAAGGTGGAGCCGTATCGGGTGGTGATGTTTATCCAATCCAGACCGGGTAATTTATTAATTGGCAGGTTGTACGTCAGATTTAGGGTATGACCATAATCGGTAGTACGACCTAATTTTTTTAAATTTTGCCAGAGCGTATCTCTTTTCAAACCATTTATACGACCATCGGGTTCATCAATAATGGAATAATTAGTGGCATTGAAATCCAGTTTTAACGATTTGCTCAAATCCCAGCTAATGCCATATAAACGGGTCATCAAAAAGTTTTTATTAAAGGTAGTGGCTACTGGTATAAAATTATTGGGGTCGTTATTCCGGAGAGTGTTCTCAGAATACAGTCGATCTACATCAATCCTGAAATTTAAGACAGACGGCAGTAGGCTGTAATTGAAATCTTTGAGCAAGGCCAGGGTATTTTTCTTAATAATTTTGGCAAACGGAGTATAATTTTTAGCCTGGCGAGAATAGTTGTAGGCTAAACCGGCCTTATAGGTTTTTTGTATGGTTTGCTCATTAATAAAATCGCGGTGATCGTATTCGGTATAAGCATAAGTGGCACTCCAGTTTTCGATATCCCATAACTGAGTTTTACTTTCGGTATTGGTTTTTATTTTCCGAACGTTTGTAAAGTTGATACTTTTGCGGGTGGTATAATCTTGCACAACATTTAAAATTTCTTTTTGCTGCTGTTTTGTTGAATTGTCTAAAGCGGTTTGTAATTCCAAATCGGGCGAACGCGGATCGAACATCGGGTTACTGATTTGCTGAGAATAGTTAACAAACATGGGAATTTTAATACCGCTACGCTGTGGAAAAAACTTACCGGCTTCTATACTTGATGAAATATCAAGCAAGGTATTATCGGTACGGTTACGTTCACTTACCCGTTTATCTAAAGAACCAAAACCACTGGTACTACGGCTCCCAGAAACAGAAACATCGGCAAAATCGGCCAGTTTAGCATTCATGCGGGCTGTTGCTGCCCATCCTCCGCGTTCGTCAAAATCAGTTAAACGCAATTCATTAAACCAAACTTCTGTTCCTTTATCCAATCCGTCATCGCCCATGGGGTTGGCCTGATTTTTTAATGGATTACGAACGCCTACCATATATACCCGCACTTTACTCATATCGGGCTGACCCATTACGGTAATGGTATTTTGCCCATCGGCATACTGAAAAGGGATATTAACCGGCCAGGGCTGTCCGTTTAAAGTAGCATTATTTCTGGCGGTTTTGGCAATTTGAAATGTATTAAGTGCTACATCTAATTTGTTCTGATCAGGCCAGATAGCTGCCGGATCTGAAGTTCCGGGAGAAGTAATTTTTAGTGGAATGCTGTATTCATAATAGTTATCCTGATTATCACTTCCAATTCTTATAAAAGCACTTACCTCTTTATCGTTTAAAGCTGCCAAAGCATCTGCATTTTCGGCATGGATAAACATTTCCATCCGGCGGTACGAACGAAAATCGTTAAACGAAGTGCGGAAAGCTGCCCGACCGTAACCATCTTTCAGGTTTTTAACCCTTAACGATAGCGATTGCTCATTCTGACGGGTATTGGCATTAAAGCCGCTGTAATCTAATTCGCGGACAATACCGGGCGGGGTAACATAAGGTACCGGCGTACGTTTACCATTTTCCTCAATATTTACTGTACTCACCTCAATCGTTGAATTATCTAAACCGGGATTAATTAAAGCCGGATCGGCAATTACCTTGGCGGGATTATTCTCCGAATTATAACGGCGCCATTCTCCCCTAACTAATTGCAATTTGGCAAAACGAAGAATGGCCGTATCGGCAAAATCGGTAAGGTAAGAGCGGATAAAACGTACAGATTTAAAATCCTGGATATTACCCACTTTATTGAGGTACTGAGCTAAAGGAATTTTAAATTGTATCCAACGAACGGTTTCCTGCTTGCCATTGGCCAGTTTTACCGTTGCCGGAACAATGTCTGTGATATAATTAGAGCCTACGGTTTGTAAATCCTGCGGACGCATAGATACTTTATACTCAAAATACTCATCTGCTTTTGACGAATTATTATCCCTATTAATATCTTCTCCATCGGGCAGCGCCGTAGAAGCCGTATTTTCTAAACCCGTTTCGGCTAAAGATTGAGCCGGGGTTTTAGAGTTTCCTTCGGTACCGTTATAGCGTTCGTAGCGTTTTAGTATTCCGGCATTGAGATCGTTTAATTGGCTACCACGATAATATTGATAATCATCTGATGCCGGATCTTTAGTCAGGACTGCAGCGGCATTGGCATTCAATTGCGGACTTACCTGATTCAGAAAATTACCGAAAAACTGCTGCTCCTGGGCGCTGCTTAAACCATCTAAACCCACATCCTGCAGTTTTCGGGCATCCGGATTATTATCAAAAGCTTGAATTACGGGCTGCAGTTTAGGCACTTTACCCCAAACCGTTTGGTCGGTTTTTGCAGCATCACCATCGCTGGGTAAGCCGTTTTCTAATGATTTACGATCATCTTTCAGAATATCTTCAGAAATATTACCCAGGTTGAAATATAAATCTCCACCGGCCGCATTTGGTTTGTAAATAAATGGATCTAAAACCCACATCTCAATAAACTCAATATTAAGCGCTTCAAAATCATTGCTTTCCAGCCTGCGGAACATACCGCCCCATCTCGATTTCGGGTTTAACAAATTACCGTTAGCATCTATACCCGAAGTAGAAAAATTATAAGGTCCACGGGTATTCGGATAAAATGCCATGTTGAGCGTGGGCAATAACAAAGGCTGTCCGGTAGGCGAATCTTTAAACGGGAAAACCTCTCGCTCTAAAACCTCTCTGGAATAATGATTGGATAAATCTGCTGCCCCTAATTTAATATCTGAGGGAGTACCAACACCACTTCGATTATAAAATATAGGATCGATATTGTAAAAAGCCAAGCGGGCACGGTTGTAGCCATAGGCTAAATCATTAAACTGCTGGGCTTCCGGAAAAAGTTGTGGTGTACCAGATATTTGCCAGGTAATAGCACTTTTAATATCTATAACCGAACGGCTAGCTTCAAAATCGTCTAAATAACTGGATCCATTCTTGTTTCCGGCAAAATTTAATGCTTTTGGGTGTCCGGGAACAAAATTGGCAAACTCGCCACTAAATGAAATACTTGATTTTTCTTTGGTATTGATGAGCGGGATTTTATCAACCATACGGGTTAACCAACGCGAATCTGAATTATAATTTAAGTCCAGCCCCCAAATGGTATTGGAGATGGGTTCTTCGCCAATATTTACTTTTTGGGTTAACGGACGCTCTGTTAAATTGAGCAGAGTGGCTCCCAGAATTAATTTTTTACTGGCTTTATAATCCAATCGGGTACCAAATAAAGAGCGTTGCTGCAAACCAAACAGCTCATTGTTTTCTAATTTTATTCGGATGGGCTGGCCGGAGTTAAGTAATGCCTGGTTCAAAATCCGAACCCGGCCAATATTATAATCTACCGTAAAATCAGTTCCTTCCTGTAAAGGCAAAGTACCGGCTATAACCTGCACAGAACCTTCGGGAACATTGATGGCATTTAATTGAAACTCTGAACTTACCTGCGATTGATAAGTACCCTTAATAAGGTATCGGTTTAACTGCGGATACAATTGCTGGGCATCTGCCTTGGTTAAATCATACAAAGGCTGATACACATATTTTGCTTGTAAAGCTGTTTCTGCCAAGGTAAATTGTGCAGCTAAGTCGGCGCCAAAAGGTTCAATGCTTGGGAAAGTAACCCGGCCATTTAGGGCATCAATGGTTAATCCTTCCAGAAAATCAAAAAAACCATCCGGTTTACGGTCATTTTGCTGGTTGAGGTTATCTAAATTAGTGAGCTGCAGCCAAAGTTTTCCGCCGGTATTTGCACCTTCGGTCATTTGTGGTTTTTCTACCCCCGATTGCTCATCTAAGCGGAAAACATTGAGTCGAAAATCGCTACGGCTAATCTGGTAGGCGCCTAAAGAATAGATGTTTTTCATCATTAAATCCCACAGTGGAAAATTGCGGTAGTTGGGATTTACTGATTTGGTTTTGAGCGTTTCGTTTTTGAGCAATTTAACATACAAAACCTGGGGTGTTGTATTATCTACGGCCACATCGTTAGAAAATTCTCCAACCTGGTATTCTTGCCCGTTTGCCGTATAACGATAAGCTACCGCGATAACTTCGTCGGCATTTAAGGCACTATTAAGGGAGATATAACCCAACTGCGGATGCAGGGTGTATTCTTTATCAGTTAATTTACGGGCATAGGTCAGTTTAGCAAAGTTGTCTGTTGCACCATTGGCCTGAAAATATTGATTTATATCATTTGAATTGGTTAAACGTGCTCCTGCGGGTAGGTTTTGCAATAAGTTGTTGGATTGCTGCACAAAACCGGGACCATTAAAACCGGCCGGCAGCATGGAGTAAGCCCCTCCCCCCTGAATTTGCGCCGTATTGTATGGATTGTTTTCTCCCAGATCAAGAAAACCAATAACATCTCTTGAATCGGTGGTATTACTGGCCCGGTTGGTAATCCAAACTTCAATTTTACTGATGTTGACGCTGCTGCTGATAAGCGGCAGTTTTTTTAATGCCTCATTATAATTATTACGGAAATATTGTGCCAAAAAATAATGTTTATTGGCTTCGTAATTATCTGCCAGAATACGAAACTCGTTTTGCTGGGAGCCATTGGTGATGGTTATCTCTTTAGATTGTGATTTTTGCTGAGAGAAAACGCTGGTTACATTTAGGCGGCCAAATTGAAGCTGAGTTTTTAGCCCGAATAAGGCCTGACTGCCGGTAATGAGCGATGAACTTAATGGAAGGCTTACGTTACCGGCCTCAATTTTTTTGATAATCTCATCGTCTTTACCGGTATAATCCAGTTTTACCTGATTTTCAAAATCAAACTGGGCCTCGGTATTGTAATTGGTGCTTATTTTTAGTTTTTCGCCTACCTGCCCCACCAGGTTCATTTGAATACGCTGGTTAAAATCGAAATTTCCCTGCACACGCTGCCGCTCATTAAACAGCGGGTTTTCATTCCGATTAATTCTACCTGCAAAAGTTAATTCTGCAGAACCCTGGGGGCGTATCTGAATGGTAGAACCGCCGAATAAACGCTCGAAAGATTTACTATTAATTTGTACCGGAGGAATAAAGCCGGGCTGCCGGGCTTCTGCAATAGAAATGTCAGACAATTCACGCCAGTAATTTTTTTTGATTTGAAGATTTTCTAATCGCTGGTACTCTTGGATAGAAAGGTATTGGGGGCTGCGGTAGAATTGATTTCCTACCTGGTCTTTGATAATGTATTGGCGGGAAATGGGATCAAATTCTACCTGCCGCCTGATATTGGCGGGATTGGGCAAAGAAATGCCTGCCTGCCTTTTTAAGGTCAGAGATTTAAAATCCCTAAACGGATAGATCAGCTGCAGACTATCCGGTTTTTGTACCTGAGTTTGAGCTAATACTTTTTGCTGGCTTAGAAGAAAAAGTGTCCAGAAAAAAAATAAGAAAACCAGATTTGTCTTCTTCAAGCGTTTTCGATGAATGGTTAAACAGTAATTATAAGCTTTTTAAAGCAATTTTTATCAAGGCCTCTACAGTTAAACTATCATTTTGGCCATTTATTGCCTGATCGAGCACTTTTTCAGCATTGTTTTTAGCAAATCCTAACATCACCAGAGCTGAAAGTGCTTCATCTTTAACGGTATAATTTTTAGGAATAGAAATCAGAGAATCCGGGCCTTCTTTTTTCAATTTATCTTGCAATTCCAGAATCAGGCGCTGGGCAGATTTAGGCCCAATGCCTTTAATACGCTGGATAAGAGGCACATCTCCCTTAACAATTGCTGCCTGAATTTCTGATGGCGTGATAGAAGATAACATCATGCGGCCGGTATTGGGACCAATACCGGAAACAGAAATCAAATGCAGGAATAATTTACGCTCGCCTTCATCAGCAAAACCATAAAGGGTATGTGCATCTTCTTTAACGTGTAACCAGGTATATAATTTGCACCGTTCCTGATTGGCAATTACCCCAAAAGTGTTTAAAGAAATATTAATGTGATAGCCCACTCCACTGGCTTCTATTACCACATAAGCGGGGCATTTAAACGCTAATTTTCCATCAATATAAGCGTACATCTATTTTTTAGATTGGGTTATTTTTTTAAAAATCCCTTTGATTTTGGCTTTTGCACTATGCTCTTCTGCTTTAGACTGGGCATCAACCACGGCAATGGTAATCATGTTTACAATTTCTCTTACCGAGCTTCCTAATTGTAAAATATGTACCGGTTTATTTAAACCTAATAGAATTGGTCCTATTGCCTCGGCATCTCCAAGTTCTTGAATCAATTTATAGGCAATATTACCCGACTCAAGCGTAGGGAAAACCAAGGTATTGGCCGGCTGTCCGTTTAGCGTACTAAAGGGGAAATTATCTTTTAAAAGGGCCGAATTCATGGCAAAATTGGCCTGCATCTCTCCATCTACTAAAATATCCGGATGTTTTTCATGCAAAATTTCAACAGCCCGACGGGTTTTTTCTGGCACCGGTCCTTCATTTGAGCCAAAATTAGAATAAGAGAGCATGGCAATACGAGGCTGGATATTGAATTTTTTAACCGAGCGATCAATCAGTACGGTGAGATCTACCAATTCTTCAACCGTTGGATCTACATTTACGGTGGTATCGCCAAAAAATACAGGGCCTTTGCTGGTTAACATCATGTACATACCAGCTACCCGATTTACTCCGGGCTCGGTACCAATAACCTGCAATGCCGGACGAATGGTTTGCACATAGTTTTTAGTTAGGCCAGATATCAAGGCATCGGCTTCGCCAAATTGAACCATACATGATCCAAAATAATTACGGTCACGCATCAATTTTTTAGCTTCGTAAAGCGTAATGCCTTTACGCTGACGTTTTTTGAACAGGTATTCGGCATACTGGTTGGTCAGTTCCGTTTCTTCCAGCGGGTCAAGAATGCTTACCCCTTCCATGTCTAATTCGTTTTCGGCAATTAATTCCTCAATACGAAGTCTGTTTCCTAATAATATTGGCGTGGCAATGCCCTCATCTTTAACAATTTGAGCAGCTTTAAGAATTTTATAATTATCCGCCTCGGCAAAAACTACCCGTTTGGGATCTAATTTTGCTTTATTGCTGATGGCTCTCATCAGGGCATCGTCCATACCCAAACGTAATTTCAGTTCTTCTTTATACGCATCCCAATTGGTAATTGGATAACGGGCAACGCCCGAATCCATGGCTGCTTTGGCTACTGCCGGAGAAACTGCGGTTATTAATCTGAAATCCAGTGGTTTAGGAATAATGTAATCTTTACCAAACTTGATATTTTTGGTATTATAGGCCAGATTTACTGCCTCTGGGACAGGTTTTTTAGCCAGTTCGGCGATGGCTTTAACCGCCGCAATTTTCATTTCCTCGTTAATGGTGGTTGACCTCACATCCAAGGCACCTCTAAAAATGTAAGGGAAACCCAATACGTTGTTTACCTGATTAGGAAAATCAGACCGCCCGGTAGCCATTAATACATCTTTACGAGTTTTAAGAGCCAAATTATAATCAATTTCTGGATTTGGATTGGCCATGGCAAACACAATTGGGTTTTTAGCCATGGTTTTGAGCATTTCTGCTGTGAGCACATCTGCAGACGATAAACCGATAAATACATCGGCATCTTTAATGGCTTCTGTCAGGGTAGTAATTTTCCGGGTAGTGGCAAATTCTGCTTTAGTCGGATCCAGATTTTCACGGCTCATGTTAATTACCCCGGTACGATCTACCATTACCATGTTTTCTTTCTTGGCGCCCATACTCACGTATAAACGAGAACAAGAAATGGCGGCTGCACCGGCACCATTAATTACAATTTTTACTTTATCAAGCTTCTTTTTTTGCACTTCGCAGGCATTGATTAATGCTGCAGATGATATGATTGCTGTACCATGCTGATCATCGTGCATGATCGGAATTTTTAATTCTTCTTTTAAACGGCGTTCAATTTCAAAACACTCGGGTGCTTTGATATCTTCTAAGTTTACACCGCCAAATGTAGGCTCTAAGGCTTTTACAATTTTTACGAAATCGTCTACATTTTTAACATCCAATTCTAAATCGAATACATCAATATCGGCAAAGATCTTAAACAAAATTCCCTTACCTTCCATTACCGGTTTACTGGCTTCGGGGCCGATATCGCCCAAGCCTAAAACGGCAGTTCCGTTGCTAATTACAGCTACCAAGTTACCCTTGGCAGTATATTTATATACGTCTTCTACGTTTTCGGCAATTTTTAAGCAGGGTTCTGCCACACCTGGCGAATAAGCCAGCGCTAAATCGCGTTGTGAATTGGTAGGTTTAGTAGAAACAACTTCTATTTTTCCAGGACGACCTAAAGCGTGGTAGTCCAGTGCATCTTGTTTACGGTTAGTTTTACTCATGGATGGTTGTGAGTTTGAATGGCTCCAAAATTACGATTCTTTTTGGGAAATCGGGTGGATGGTTTTTTAAAGGTATAGAGGTTGAAGGGTTAAGGTTGAAAGTTGAAATTGGGGTTTAGTAAAATTTAAATACTAAAATTTAAATACTAAATACTAAAAAATTAACCCTTACTCACTTTCAAGCGCAT
>CAZFAE010000047.1:9544-14850 GCA_964516035.1 uncultured Sphingobacterium sp. | reverse complement strand
CGATGCGCAAAAACAGTAGCTTCCAGTAAAGAATTGGAAGCCAAGCGGTTAGCACCATGCAATCCGGTAGAAGCACATTCGCCGCAGGCATACAATTGATTGATAGACGATTGCCCGTTTTCATCAACCAAAATACCGCCACACATATAATGGGCCGCCGGCGTAACCGGAATCATATCCTTAGTCATATCAATACCAATACTTAAACACTTGGCATAAATAGTAGGAAAATGTTTTAACAAATCAGCTTTAGAACGATGCCTGATATCTAAATAAACAAAATCATCGCCCGATTTTTTCATTTCCGAATCAATAGCCCTAGCCACAATATCTCGGGGAGCTAAAGATTTTCGTTCGTCGTAGCGATGCATAAATTCTTCGCCATTGCGGTCTTTAAGCACACCGCCAAAACCACGAACAGCTTCAGAAATTAAAAAAGAAGGATATTCTCCCGGATGGTATAAAGCGGTAGGATGAAACTGAATAAATTCCATGTTTCTGACTTTTCCTTTGGCCCGGTACAACATGGCCAAACCATCGCCGGTAGCAATTGTTGGGTTGGTAGTTGTAGAATAAATATGTCCGGCACCGCCGGTAGCCAAAACAGTAACTTTAGCCAGTATTTTTTCTACTTGTTTAGATTGGGTATTTAAAGCATAAATGCCATAACAATTGATATCGGTACTGCTTTTATCTACAAATACACCCAAATGATGTTGGGTGATTAATTCAATGGCAAAATAATGACTCAATATTTGAATATTAGGATGCTGATGTATTTTAGCCAACAAAGCCCGTTCAATTTCCAGCCCGGTAATATCTTTATAATGCAACACCCGGTGTTCAGAATGGCCGCCTTCTTTAGCCAAATCAAAATCGCCTTGATTGGTTTTATCAAAGTGTGTTCCGTAATCAATAATTTCCTGAATACGATCCGGGCCTTCCTTAATCACAATATCCACAATCGTGGGATCACATAAACCATCGCCGGCAATTAAGGTATCTTCAATATGTTTTTCGAAAGAATCTGTTTTATCAACAACTACCGCTACACCGCCTTGGGCATATTTGGTATTCGATTCATCTTCGCTGGCTTTAGTAATTATCAATACTTTACCGTGATTAGCAGCCTTTAAAGCCAGGCTTAATCCTGCAATTCCCGAACCCACAATTAAAAAATCGGTCTTCATCTCTCGTATTCGTATTTAGATAATGTTAATAAGCGCAATAAAGATGTTAATTTTGTGTAGATATAAGTTAGTTCTTTTTGAAAGAAGTTTATAAGCTCCGAAATATGGACTAAACTCCAAAATCTTTAAGCTAATTATCAGTAGATATCCAAAAGTAATCCACTTTTTCATCATCATAAAGAATAAACAAAAAATTGTGGAGTAAAAATTAGGGTTAATCAATAAGAACTGATAGTCAGTAAGATATCTATACTTATTGTTAAACGCTGTGTGGAAAAATATAGAATAAGTCAATTATCAATAAAAAATATATCGAGTTGTTCACATTACCAACACACTAATAAACAATAGATTTTATTTAAAATAAGAAATAGTAATTATTAGAAAGTGGAGAAATGAATACCTTCGAAGAATTAAAAATGAACGGTTTCGTGGAAGAACATATTGATCCTAAATTAGATTTATTCGAAGAGATTCGTCGATTAAAACAGGAAAAGAATGCGGTGATTTTGGCGCATTATTACCAGGAACCAGATATTCAGGATATTGCCGATTATATTGGCGATAGTTTAGGCTTATCGCAAGAAGCAGCAAAAACCGATGCGGAGGTAATTGTATTTGCCGGCGTACATTTTATGGCCGAAACCGCTAAAATATTATCTCCCAATAAAAAGGTTTTATTACCCGATTTAAAAGCAGGATGTTCTTTGTCTGACAGCTGTCCGCCGCATTTATTTGCCAAATTTAAGGAACGCTATCCAAATCACATGGTGATTACCTATGTGAATTGTACCGCCGAATTAAAAGCGATGAGTGATATTGTTTGTACTTCATCCAACGCGGTACAAATTGTGAATAGTTTACCCAAAGATCAGCCTATCATTTTTGGACCGGACCGGAATTTGGGCAGATATGTAGCTCAGAAAACCGGACGTGATTTGGTGTTATGGAATGGTGCCTGCATGGTGCATGAGATTTTTTCGCAGCAGCGGATCTTAAAATTAAAACAGCAACATCCCGAAGCCAAATTTATTGCCCATCCGGAATGTGAAGAAGTGGTGCTGGCTATGGCCGACTATATCGGATCAACCACCGGATTATTAAAATACACGATTGAAAATCCCGCCAAGGAATTTATTGTAGCTACCGAGAGTGGCATTATCCACCAAATGGAAAAAGCCAACCCGGCTAAAACCTTTATTCCGGCTCCGCCAAATAATTCATGCGCCTGCAACGATTGTCCGCACATGAAACGTAATACTTTAGAGAAATTATATCTCTGTTTAAAAAATGAAAGTCCGGAAATAAATATACCGGCAGAAATTATACAAAAAGCACAAAAACCAATTGCAAGAATGTTAGAAATTTCGGCCCAATTGGGATTATAAAAAATAAAAGATGTTTGAAAATAAAGAGCGTACAGAAATAGAAAAATTAGGCGAATTTGGTTTAATAGACCATTTAACTAAACAATTTGAAATCAGCCAGCCCAGTACTCAAAAAGCCGTGGGTGATGATGCCGCGGTTTTGACTTTCGATAAAAAGAAGACGCTGATTTCTACCGATTTGCTTTTGGAAGGCATCCATTTTGATTTGGCTTACGTACCTTTCAAACATTTAGGCTATAAAGCCGTACAAGTAAACCTAAGCGATATTTACGCTATGAATGGTATTGCTAGTCAGATTACCGTTTCGATAGGCTTATCGAGCCGCTTTCCGCTCGAAACCATCGAAGAACTGTACGAAGGTATTTATGCCGCTTGTAAAAAATACGGTGTGGATTTGGTGGGTGGCGATACCACTTCATCAAAACAAGGATTAGTTCTGAGTTTAACCAGTATTGGCTACGCCGATGAAAAAGATATTTGCTACCGCGATGGTGCCCAGGAAGGTGATTTAATTGCCGTTTCTGGCGATTTAGGCGGTGCTTATTTGGGATTGCAATTACTGGAACGGGAAAAAAAGATCTATTTAGAAAATCCGAACATTCAGCCTGATCTGGAAGGTAAAGATTATATCGTAGAGCGCCAGCTGAAACCCGAAGCACGAAAGGACATTGTAGAATATTTGAAATCGATTAAAGTAAAACCTACCTCGATGATTGATATTTCTGACGGTTTGGCTTCTGAGATCAAACACATTTGTAAACAATCTGAAAAAGGCTGTAATATTTACGAGGAAAAAATCCCGATTGACCCAATGACTTACGATACCGCCCGTGATTTTGGCCTGGACCCAACGGTTTGCGCCTTAAGCGGCGGCGAAGATTACGAATTGCTGTTTACTATTAAGCAAAGCGATTACGACAAGATCAAAAACAATCCGGATATCACCATTATTGGCCATATTACCGATAAAGCGGCGGGTTGCCAGTTAATTTCTAAGTCTGGAAATCAGCACGAAATTAAAGCGCAGGGCTGGAATGCTTTTAAAGATTAATTAGCGTCTTCGCTTTCGTCTAAAAACTTCTGGTCTATCTGTTTGCTGGCCTTGGCACCCAGTTTCTTAATTTTTTCTACCGAAGTGGTCAGGTTACCCGAACCGGTAGATAGTTTGTTGAGTGCCTTTTCGTATGAGCGTTCGGTTTGTTTCATGTACTTGCCAATGTCTTCCATATCCTCTACAAAGCCAACAAATTTATCGTACATGGCGCCGCTTAAACGGGCAATTTCCATTACATTTTTAGTTTGGCGTTCCTGTTTCCAAATGCTGGAAACGGTGCCTAAAGTGGCCAAAAGGGTAGAAGGACTCACAATTACTACTCGTCTATCCCAGGCGTAATTAAACAATTCGTGATCCAGCTGCACCGCCACGCTGAATGATGATTCGATAGGCACAAAAAGCAAAACAAAATCTGGCGAATTAATCTGGTACAGATCCTGGTAATTTTTACCGCACAAATCGTTGATGTGGCTTTTAATGGAATTCACATGTTCTTTAGCAAAAGCCTCTCTTTCCACATCAATTTCACTATTTACTAAACGCTCGTAAGCCACCAAAGAAACTTTAGAATCCACAATCAGGTGTTTTCCATCCGGCATATCAATAATTACATCGGGCTGTAAACGGTTGCCATCGGGGCCGGTCATGCTGACCTGAACGCGGTATTCGCGGTCTTTAACCAAGCCGGAGCGTTCCAATACCTTCTCCAAAATCATCTCGCCCCAATTTCCTTGTTTTTTCTGGTCGCCTTTCAAAGCTTTGGTCAGATTTTGGGTATCGGTACTCATTACCTTATTCAACTCCATCAATTGGCCAATAACCCCTTTCAAGGTATTGCGTTCGTCAGATTCGGCTTTGTAAACCTTATCTACCTTCTCTTCAAAATCCTTCAACTTATCTTTAAACGGACTTAAAATTATATCTAACTGGGTGCGGTTTTGCTCTGTAAATTTCTCCGATTTTTCCTGTAGCAGTTTATTGGCCACATTTTCAAATTCCAGCTTAAATTTTTGCTGCAATTCATCCATATAAGTTTGCTGTTCGGTAAGGCGTTCCCGCTGGGCCTTAAAAGCTTCTTCCGCTTTCGCGATACGTCCTTTTTCAACGCCAAGTTCTGCACTTACTTCATTTAATTTCACTTCCAGGCGTTCCCTTTCGGCACTTAAACCTTCGGCACGCTCGCTTGCTTTAGCTTCGCTGATTTTTATTCTCTCATTTTCTGATTTTAAACGGTTTAGCTCCTCCAAAGAAACTCCATCCACACTTTGTGGCTTTTTTACGAATAAATAAACCGCTGCCAATAAAACCAGTACCGCAAAAACTAAAACTGCTAATTCCATTATTAAAAATTTGTGTCGCTAAATTACTAAAATAAGCATCGCGATAGCTTATTGTGAATATTTAAAGGCTCTCTAAAACCATTTCGGCCACCTGTTTGCCCATTTGGCTGCCCATGGCTACACCCATGCCATTACAACGTACAGCCGTATAAACACCGGGCACTACCTCATTTATTATTGGTTTTAGTTCATCGCCAAAAGCCATAATTCCGCTCCAGCGGAAATCTATTTTAGGTTTTTGTCCCGGTAAAATCACTTCACTTAATAGGTTTTCCAACTGATTTTGCACCAAATCGCTTAAGCCAAATTCGGTGGTTTCTTCGGTTTTAAAATC
>CAZFAE010000047.1:0-9444 GCA_964516035.1 uncultured Sphingobacterium sp. | reverse complement strand
AGCGCCATCATCATTTTGCCGGTATCCAGCTGGCCTTCCAGTTTATTTTCGATGATGCTGTGCGTGTTTCCTAAACCCAAGCCGCTTATTTTATCCGAGGCCAAGGAATAAATGTCAGATGTACCGGTAATGGGCGCCAGCAGCCTGTTAAAATGGCCGATTTTCTCGGCACAGCTTTCCGCGAAAGCGGCTTCCTCTTTTTTAAACACTTCAAATCCGCCCAAGGGCTGATAATCTATGATGGAATCGCCTAATATATTTCTTAATAGTTTCAAGCCTTTCCAGCGCAGTTCCACTACGGCCAGTAAATCAGCTTCCGAAGTGCTTTTCAGCTCATCCATCAGCTCAGAAATGCTTCCAAAGCATGCAAAACCGGCATTTTTGGTGCTGGCGCCAGTAGGCAAAAAGCCGGCTTCCAAAACTCCAACCCGTAAATTGGGTTGCTGTTTTTTAGCCTGGTAAGCGGCCATTAAACCTACCAGTCCGCCGCCCACAACCAGCACATCAAAAGGCGCTAAAAAGTGTTCTTGTTCCCAAAAAGAAAAGGAATTCTCCATCTTTTAAAGGTAAAAAATTGTTTCTGCTTTAAACACGGAATGCTTTTTGAATAAAGGTTTTTATATTTATAAAAAATCAGACATACAATTATGGGATTATTCTTATTAATAGCCATCGGGATTATCAGTTTTGTAGTTCAATGGCGCTTCAAAAGCAAATTCAAACAATACTCAGAAGTGGGTTTAACATCTGGCTTGAGCGGCCGCGACATTGCCGAAAAAATGTTGGCCGACCACGGTATTAGTGATGTGCAAATTATTTCGGTTGAAGGACAACTTACCGACCATTATAACCCTGCAGATAAAACAGTTAACCTAAGCCCGGAAGTTTATCATGGCAAAAGTGTAGCTGCTGCGGCAGTTGCTGCTCACGAGTGTGGCCATGCGGTTCAGCATGCCCAGGCTTATGGCTGGTTAAAATTCCGCTCGTCTATGGTTCCCATGGTTAGTGTGGCTTCCCGCTTAATTCAATGGACTTTAATGATTGGCGTAATGCTGCTCATTTTTTCTGGTTCTCCAATTGTATTGGCAGTAGGTGTTGCTGCTTTGGCTTTGGTAACGCTGTTTAGTTTTATTACCCTTCCGGTAGAATTTGATGCCAGCAACCGAGCCTTGGCCTGGTTAAACACATCGGGCGCTAATTTAACCAGCCCCGCAGAACACGAACAAGCCAAAGATGCTTTATGGTGGGCTGCCATGACTTATGTGGTTGCCGCATTGGGCTCTTTAGCTACTTTAGTTTATTACGCCAGTATGTTATTAGGCGGTCGCCGAGATTAAAACTTGGCATTTTAAAATAAGGGAAAGCCCCGATACAAACAGTATCGGGGCTTTTTTGTTATAGTTAAGGGTATGACAGGTGCAAAAATTAACTAAAACTTAATTATAAAACAATAAATGCCAATAATTGTTGTTAATTAGTACATAATATTTAACCATTGGTTAAATATGGCTTATAAATTAACGCAATTATGAAAAAAACAATGTTATGCCTAACGGCAGTTACCTGGCTATGGATAGCTAAGGGACAAGAAAGGGTTGCGCTCCGGATGGATGCGGACATCCCACCAAAAACCCAAAAAGTGTTATCTTTTGATCTGGACGATCGCTCGACGGAAAACAAAGTAAACGAATTGTTAAACCCGGGTAAAAACCATCTTTTTAAGAAAGTCAAATCCAAGCAGGATGCCACACATCAGCTGGTCACGGAGGTTTATGAACATTATTACCAGGGTATTAGGGTAGAGGGAAGTGAGATGCGAATAGTTAAACAAAATGGAAAAACTAAATATGTACTTCAGAATTATGCAGAAATCAATACCAACATCAATGTAAAACCAGCTATTACTCTTAATCGGGCATTGAACGAAGTTTTTGCCCAATATGCGGCAAAACAATATGCCTGGGAAGACCCGGAAAGGGAGAAAGCGTTAAAAGAACGAAAGAAGGACCCCTCGGCCACTTATTATCCTAAACCAGAATTAGTTGTTTTACCCGAAACGGGTTTATTGGCTTATAAAATGGAGGTTTTTGCTACCGCTCCTTGGAAAAGAGAAATGGTTTATATCGATGCCCAAAAGGGGAATATCATCAAAAAAAACAATTTGCTAACCAATACGCATCAAGTAGCAGCTTTGCCCAACGCTCCATTAGTTTCTGAGAATAATCTCGAAATGGCCAGTTTAAATCCGGCCATGGCTTGGGTAAATGTTTATGGAAAAGAAACCGTGGTTGGTGCCGCTTATGATGATCAAAGTTTACATTACTATTTATATGATCAATCTAGTAAAATTCATACCAAAAGAGCAGCTGGGATGGATTTTTATAACTATATCCCAACACCCCCATTTACAGAATTTGCCACGCCGTTTCACTATATGGGTTTGGGTGATTACCGCACGTTTGAAGGAGAATTAAAACAGGCATCCAAAGTACATTACGGTATGGGAAAAATGTTCGATTACTTTTTTTCTAATTTTGGCAGATATGCTTACGACGGTAATTCATCAACACTTAATGCTTTGGTATTTGAATATTCGCCGCGTGGTGCTTTTTATGACCGGGAGCAAACCCTTATTTTTCCATTTAATACCGGTTCTCCTGACCCTGAAGTTCAGGTTGCTCCAGATTTACAAACCGTTTATCATGAATATGCCCATGCGTTCACAGTAAGTGAGTCGGGCCTGGGGGGCGCTGAAGAAGCCGGTTCCGTAAATGAAGCCCTAAGTGATATGTGGTCTTATACGGTTGCCTCAGATTATTTAAAGAAAAACCCCTATACAGGAGATTATCCAATTGCAAAAAATATTTATGAACATCTATTTGGAAACCCCTGGATAACCACCTCTGGAAATGACGGTTTTTTGGCAGCCTATGAAGCCCAAGAGGGACATAGTTTGATTAGAAATGCCAAAGAACCTAAAAAACATAAATACCCCGCTTTTTATAAGGGGCAGTTCTGGGATTCATTTAAAGATGATCCACACGTGAATTCAACCGTGGGTTCTCATTGGTATTTTCTGCTTTCAGAGGGCGGTACGGTAGTTCCGGAAAATGCACTGGGTACCACCATTAATATCACCGGAATTGGTATAGAAAATGCAGCCAAAATTATTTATCTGGCTACTACCAATTTTTTAGGCAGTACTACTGATTTCCGAAATTTTGCCTTGCAAACCGTATTGGCCGCAAAAATTATTTTTGGAGAAAATGCGCTCGAAGTAAAATCGGCGACAGCCGCCTGGGAAGCCGTAGGTATTGGCCAGTTAAGTTTTAGTTCAGGCTTGGCCTGTAGTCCTCCCTCTTCCTATAAAAGCACTTATTTTATCCAAAAACTGGATTTAGCCAATATTCAAACCGAAAAACCACAAGGTTTTACCGGAGGCTACCGCGATTATGGTTTTCTGGAGCTTAAGGTTGGCGCCGGACAAAGCTATCCTATTATTTTAGCTGCCGCCGGAACAGAACAATTACCGAATAAACTCTACTGGACTATTTGGATAGACTTGGATGGGAATAAAAATTTCGAAGCCGGAGAGAAAATATTTAGCTCAATGGGAAATACCGTTAACCAGAATATTACCATCCCAGAGCCATTAAAATTAGGACCAACACATATGCGGGTGGTTTTAAGTGCAGAACCCGATGCTACTCCCTGTTATGTGCCTATGGCCGATAAAACACCTAAATATATTGAAGATTATGGCATTATTATTAGTGATTATTGCCCCATTGTAAAATGGACTAATCCCGAATATAAAAAGGGAAATGAAGCGTTTACCGGTATCATGTACGATAAAATTTCAGTTGTAGAATGTGGCAATAATTCTATTTTGAATGCCAGCCCCGCTCCGGGACAAATTCTGGTAGATGAGCCTCAGAAAAAACTTACTCCTGGAAAAAGTTATTCCCTGGCTTTCACTTTTAAGTCTTCCCAGTCTAATTTTATACCGGTTGGTTTACCGGTTTTGGTCAATAATTTTGCTGAAAATTGTACCACCTATGCACCTTATGGATATAGCCTGGGCGACCTTAACGAAAAAGCAAAGGATTTGCAAGAAGGTGGAGGTTCGGGATTTCTAAGCCCTGGCTCGTGCCCCGATATTATCAAAGAGTTTGGTAATGAGCCCGATTATATTATTTGCCCAAAATATCTTTACAGTTTTGTTTGGGTTGATTTTAACCGGAATGGAGTATTTGAACTCAATGAAAACTTTGCTACCAAATTTGATAAAAATGAAAGCAGCTTCCGCACCCAGTTTTTGGTGCCCGATTGGGCCACTACGCTGGAGGGAAAAACCACCATACGGATTTACACCTATATGGGGAATCCATCTTTAAGAGGTGGAGATGCTTGCGGGAACCCTGAAAAGTTAGAATCAAAAACTTTTGATGGCAGTTTTTTTGACGGACCGGTAGTAATTTCTCAGACCGGTATAGATATCCAGATTGGATTGGCTAAGTCAGAGAGCGTATTTAAAATTATACCCCCATCAGAAAAAGAAGCCGCTTCAATTGATCCAAACTTAAATGTGGCTCCAAAATCGGCTGCAGATGTTTCTGAATCCGGTAATCTGGTACTTTATCCTAATCCTGCAAGCACTCAAATTTCTTTGAGTTTGAAAGAAGGAATTAGTACAGACCGTTTTATTTTAGAAATGTACAATGCCGAAGGTTTGTTGGTACTTACACAAGCTTGGAGTGGCGGAATGGTAGATATTTCCAGATATACAGCAGGAATGTATATTATTAATTTGAAGAGAGACGGAGAATTCTATTCGCAGAAACTATTAATTGAAAAGTAAAAAGTAGAAAAAGTCTCCCGAGAAATCGGGGGGCTTTTTTTAATTCAATTTATATGGAGTAATGAGATGAAACTCCGGAATATTGACTTCAATCAATTGGTTATCCATCAATCGGCGCATTTGGTACGAGCCTTTCATGCTGCCCATATCGGTTTTTAAATTACAGCCCGATACATATTCATGGCTTTGGCCCGGTTCAATAACAGGCTGTTCACCCACCACCCCTTCGCCTTCTACTTCGCGAATGGTACCGTTAGAATCAAAAATTGTCCAATGGCGGCGCATTAGCTGAACGGTAAAATCGCCCAGGTTTTCAATCGTAATCTGATAAGCGAACATAAAATGTTCGTTAGCCGGATTGGAATACTCTGACTGATAAACAGTTTCTACCGAAACCTTAACACCATCTGTAATTTTTGTAACCATAATTTAAATTCGATATGCCAAAAATCAGGCCAGAACGCCTTCAAATTTGCTGGATATTTCTTCCAACACGCCATCAATATCGGAAACATTCTCTAAAGAAACCAGTTTCATGCGGTATTCTTTAAAATCTGGAATTCCTTTAAAATAATTTGAATAATGACGACGCATTTCAAAAATACCGGTCTTTTCGCCCTTCCATTCTATTGATTTTTGCAGGTGAGTACGGCAAACCGATACTCTTTCCTCAATAGTTGGTCCGGCCAGGTGTTCGCCGGTGGCAAAAAAGTGTTTAATTTCTCTAAAAATCCAGGGATAACCAATGGCAGCACGGCCAATCATAATCCCGTCAATTTCGTATTCCATGCGCCAGTCGGCTGCTTTTTCAACACTATCCACATCTCCATTACCAAAAATTGGAATTTGAATTCTTGGATTGCGTTTTATTTCTCTAATTAAAGTCCAGTCGGCCTGGCCTTTGTACATCTGCGAACGGGTGCGCCCGTGAATAGTTAAAGCCTTAATACCCACATCCTGCAAACGTTCGGCTACTTCATAAACGTTTTTGGTATTGTCGTCCCAGCCCAAACGGGTTTTAACCGTAACCGGCAGGTGCGTACTTTCTACCACAGCTTTGGTCATGGCCACCATTTTATCAATATCCTGCAAAAGGCTTGCCCCTGCACCACGACAGGCTACATTTTTAACCGGGCAACCATAATTAATATCAATTAAATCGGGATGAGCCAGCGTGGCAATTTCGGTCGCTTCACGCATGCTTTCAATCAGGCTGCCAAAAATTTGGATGCCAATAGGGCGTTCATATTCAAAAATATCAAGCTTTTTGCGACTTTTTGCGGCATCACGAATCAAACCTTCCGAAGAAATAAATTCGGTATACATCAAATCCGCTCCGTTTTGCTTGCACACATAACGGAAAGGCGGGTCGCTCACGTCTTCCATGGGTGCCAGCAAAAGCGGGAATTGCCCTAAGTCTATATTTCCAATCTTAACCGACATTTAGCTAAATCAAATCGCTATTTTTGTTTTTTACTTTGCAAAATTACGAAATATCGGCAGATGATGTCTGAAAACTCTACTAAACCCAAACACCCTTTCGCTTCTTTGCTGTTTTTGCTGCTGCTTGTTTTATGCGGCGCTATCATATTCAGTTTATTAGGTATACTTATTGGCGGCTTTATTTTTGGGATGGACGATATGCTAAAAGCCACTAGCGGACAAGCTGATGTACGATTTTTGAAAGTATTACAAATTACATCGGCAATAGGAACCTTTATTATTCCGGCTTGGTTTTTTGCCCGTTCTGAAGGGCAGCAAGCAAGCACATACTTTAAACTGAACACTTCTTTTTACCCTGTATTGATAATTCTAAGCCTTGCTATCATGTTTAGTGTGGCCCCTTTGCTAGAATGGACCGTAGGTTTGAACCAAAAAATGCAGCTACCCGAATTTTTAAAAGGTGTAGAACAATGGATGCGTTTGCAGGAAGATAAAATGGCCGAACTCACCCGACAACTATTAGCCATGAATTCCATTTCCGATTTACTGATCAATTTATTCATGATCGCCTTAATACCAGCACTCGGCGAAGAATTGATTTTTAGGGGAGCAATACAAAAAACACTTATCCGCTGGACGCAAAACCAGCATTTAGGAGTATGGTTAGCAGCCATTATTTTTAGTGCCATACACTTGCAGTTTTATGGCTTTTTACCCCGAATGCTGTTGGGCGCCCTGTTTGGCTACCTGTTACTTTGGAGCAATAATTTATGGTTTCCCATTATAGGCCATCTCATCAATAACGGAACAGCGGTAATTGCTGCTTATATTTATCAGCGACAGGGTTTAAGCATAGAACAGTCTATGGCACAAAATCAGGAAGTCCCGGCTTCGGTTTATCTGGTAAGTTTAATGTTTACAGTAGCTACGCTCTGGATATTTTATCAATACACCCATAAAAAAGCCATTATTAACCCCATCATATAAAATGGATAAAAATTGGATTAAAATATATGCATCCGGCGATTTTTTTAAAGCAGAACTGATTCGTCAGGCTTTAGAAGAAAACGATATTGAGGTGGTATTAATGAACAAAAAAGACTCTTCCTATCAATTTGGCGAAGTACAATTGCTGGTTCCAGAATCTGCATTTGCCCAAGCCACAGAAATTATCATTCAAAATAATTTAAACGCATGAAAACACGGGCTATCACCGCTTTCTTTTTTGCTGCTGCCATGCTGGCCTCGGTTTTACTTGGCCCCTACGTTTTCAGCCTGTTTTACCTTATTTTAAGTGTAGCCTGTTTGGCAGAATACTATCGTTTAATTAAATCGGGCGAAGCCCAAACCCAAAAAATAAGCGGTTTTATTTTGGCTATGGTGATGTTTTTACTCACGGTTGCCATTTTTCTGTTTGATATCGAAGGAAAATACTTGAGCTTGGTCATTCCTTTTATCATCCTGATTTACCTCACCGAGCTTTACCGCAAAGGAGCCAACCCATTTCAAAACATAGCTTTTACCCTTTTGGGTCCGCTATATGTAGTGCTGCCATTCTGCTTTTATTATGCCCTGGCTTTTAATGGTGGAGATTATAATTTCCAATTTCCGCTTGGCCTGCTTTTACTAATTTGGGCCAACGATACCGGCGCCTATGTTTTTGGCGTTAGTTTAGGAAAAAACAAATTGTTCGAACGCCATTCTCCTAAAAAATCGTGGGAGGGCTTTGTTGGTGGCATTATCATCAGTTTAATTGCGGCTTGGCTAATTAGTATGTATTTTACCGATTTAAGCCTAACAAATTGGGCAGTAATTGCGTTAATAGCTAGTGTGGTGGGTACTTTTGGCGATTTAACCGAATCTATGCTCAAGCGAAGTTTAGATACCAAAGACTCTGGCGGTTTATTGCCCGGTCATGGCGGCTTATTAGACCGTTTTGACAGCTTATTTTTTGCCGCACCATTGGTTTATATGTATTTATTGTTTGTTTAATCTGTTTTCATGAAGTATGGAAATTGAACCCGAAAATATTTCAGAACCCGATATTAAACCCGACCGTTCGGTTTTATATTTTGGTTTAGCCATGGGTTCCATCATTTTGGTGATGGCACTTTTAAGCATTTTCATGGAGGATATTCGCCGGGTTTTCAATCCGCCGCAAACACCCATTACCGTTACCCAAAGCGAGTCTTCGTCTTTAGCAGAGCAATCTGCAAGCATGGATGACGAAGCGGTAAAAACATCATTAATTAAATTTATTGAAGCGTTTTATATAGATCAACGGAAAGGGTATTTCGACCCGCCCAGTTATTTTGTACCCATAACCGATACCTATTATAATTTTCATCACCTCACGTATCAGCGCTTAAGGCAAATTCATTTTGAACGCCTGGCCGACCATAAAAACCTGGAACTGAACTGGCAGGTGCACACCCTCAATTTTGAACGCCGTAACGATAGTTTGTTGGCTACTTTTTGGACCAAACAAAGCTATTTCAAACCTTCAAAAAGCGCCCAGGAAAGCGCCGATATTTTGCTGGAAATGAAAATTAATAAAGAAGGCAAAATCGCTTCGTTAAGAGAGTTGGAAATCAGAAACCTAGTTTCGGTGGTTTATCAAAAAGCGGCAGACTCTGTTTCCAGGCAGGCCGCCAAATCTTTACCGCTAACTCCGGCTGTAGAAAGCAAATCCAAATCTGCTGCTTCCGAGCCTGCAATATATAATTCAGGCGTTCTCGATTTTCCGCCCGAATTCCCGGGAGGGAATAAAAAACTCAACCGGTTTTTAAACCGCAATTTAAACTATCCAAAAACAGCCCGTCAACAAGGCGTGCAGGGAAAAGTCTTTATTTCTTTTGTGGTTGAAGCCAATGGCGATTTAAGTAATTTGAAAGTGATTCGCGGCATCGGTTCCGGCTGCGATGAAGAAGCCCTTCGGGTAGTTAAAAATTCTGCACCCTGGAAAGCGGGCATGCTGGATGGTAAAGCGGTGAGAAGCACCTACGTTTTGCCCATTATTTTTCAGCTGGCTGATTAAACATTTGCGTTTTGTTGTTTAATAATGGTGGCACGACTTTAAGTCGTGCCACCATTAAGGTTTGTCCCCGCAGGGTCTTCCAACGGAGACCCTGCGGAAAGGT
>CAZFAE010000046.1:8782-15269 GCA_964516035.1 uncultured Sphingobacterium sp. | reverse complement strand
GAGTCCCGAATCGCTGCACTATCGGAGTAAATTATTCTGGGTGCCTGATTTTGCAGCTAGCCTAATTTTGGCCTATAAACTCTATCTTTTGGTTCACCTGAAATTGAAAAATAGCTGGGTATAAACCCTTATGCAGTGGTTTATCTCCACGAACTCCATATTACCTCAAGTGTCTCGGTTTGTGGAGAAATAAACCGAGGAGAGGTTATAATTTATAAAGCCACTGGTTTAAACACGTGGCTTTGTTGTTTAATGTGATTAGGTTAGTATATGTTTGATTTAGTTAAACCCGATTGGACTGTAAAGCCCACAGCCCCGGTTTAGGGGCGAGGACTTGTAAGGTAAAGCGGGGCTGTGATTGGTTGATAGTTTTGTTTGTTGGTTTGCAAATTGTTTAATTCTGATTTATAGCCCGTAAATGTCGATTAAATCCTTATTTTTGTTAGCTCATTCAACTCCATGAGCGACCAGATTAAACATGAGTGCGGCATTGCCCTCATCCGTCTATTAAAGCCCCTTTCATTTTATCAGCAAAAGTACGGCACCCCTTTTTACGGCCTGAATAAACTCTATCTTTTAATGGAAAAACAGCATAACCGTGGCCAGGATGGCGCCGGTATTGCGACCATTAAGCTAGATATGAAGCCTGGTACCCGCTATATTAGCCGGTACAGGGCTATGGGAGCGAAGGCGGTTTCAGAAATTTTTGAGTACGTACAAAAGAAATTTGTGGACGTTCAAGAAAAAACTCCGGATTTATTAAAGGATGCTGAGTGGCTGAAAGAAAATATCAGTTTTACGGGCGAAGTGTTGATGGGGCATTTGCGTTATGGTACGCATGGTAAAAATAGTATTGAAAGCTGCCATCCGTTTTTGCGTCAGAATAATTGGATGACTCGTAATCTGGTGATTTGCGGCAATTTTAATATGACTAATGTGGATGAATTGCTGGAGCAGCTGTATGAGCTGGGGCAGCATCCTAAAGAAAAAGCAGATACGGTTACGGTTTTAGAAAAAATTGGGCATTTTTTGGATGAAGAAAATCAGGCTATTTTTGATGAGTTGAAGCCTAAAGGCGTGAGTAATGTAGATATTACGCATCAGATAGCTGATCAATTGGATGTGGCTAATATTTTGCGCCGTTCTGCCAAAACCTGGGACGGCGGTTATACAATTGCCGGTATTATGGGGCATGGCGATGCGTTTGTGATGCGTGATCCGGCGGGTATTCGCCCGGCTTATTATTACGCCGACGATGAAATTATGGTGGTGGCTTCTGAGCGTCCGGCCATACAAACGGCATTTAATGTGCCTTTTGAGTCGGTTAAAGAAATTAAACCCGGTTATGCGCTTATTGCCAAAAAGAATGGAGTGGTTAGCGAAGAACAATTTCGCGAACCGGAAGTGCAGAAATCTTGTTCTTTTGAACGTATTTATTTTTCTCGCGGTAGCGATGCCGATATTTATAAAGAACGTAAGCAGTTGGGCCGTTTGCTTTGTCCACAAATTTTAGCTGCCGTAAATAACGATTTAGAAAATACGGTGTTCTCTTACATTCCGAACACTGCCGAAGTGGCTTTTTATGGAATGGTTGAGGGTGCGCATAAATATATTAAACAGCAGCAGAAAGAAATTTTGCTTAACCGGGCTGATAAAATTACGGATGCTGAGCTGGAAAAGGTGTTGAAAATGGCCCCCCGGGTAGAGAAAATTGCCATTAAAGATGCCAAGTTGCGTACGTTTATTACCCAGGATGCAGACCGTTCTGATATGGTGGCTCATGTGTATGATACGACTTACGGCCTGATTAAAAATAAGCAGGATACGCTGGTGGTATTGGATGATTCTATTGTTCGGGGAACGACTTTGAAACAAAGTATTTTACGTATTCTGGATCGCTTGCATCCTAAAAAAATTATCGTGGTTTCTTCGGCTCCTCAAATCCGTTATCCGGATTGTTATGGCATTGATATGTCTAGAATGGGTGAGTTTGTTGCTTTTGAAGCGGCTATTTCTTTGTTGAGGGAGAGCGGTCAGGAAAAACTGATTGATGAGGTTTATCATCTTTGTGTTCAAAGTGAGCAGGAGGGAAGCATGAAGGTTAAAAATCATGTTCAGGCCATTTATGCACCTTTTACTGATGAAGAAATTTCGGCCCGTATTGCCAAAATTATTACCCCTAAAGATATTGAAGCCGATGTTGAGGTGATTTATCAAAAACTGGATAATTTGCACAAAGCCTGCCCTAACCATTTGGGCGATTGGTATTTTTCTGGTAATTATCCAACTCCGGGAGGTAATAAGGTGGTTAATAAAGCCTTTATGAATTGGGTTGAGGGTAAAAATCAGCGGGCTTACTAAATCAGCGAATGCGTAAACACTAAACTGTAAATCAGTTTGAGTGCAAAAATGATAATCAGTCCGCCGGCAATCCGGTTTAGTTTAAGTAAGGTTTCTTGGGTAATTTTTTTGCGGAGTTTGTTGGCGTAATACGCTTTTAGGGTATCTAAACTAAATTGAGTGATGAGAATGGTGGCGAAAAAGGGGATAATCACCTTTGGGTTAAATCCGCCGGCTAAAGAAATTACTCCGCTGGTTACACTTATCCAGTACAATAAAAGCGATGGATTGAAAATGCACATCGCAAATCCTTTAAGCAAATAGCCCAGTTTTTTAGTTCGAGAAGTATTGGGTTCGTAGCTGATGCTTACTTTTTTAAACAAATAATAAATCCCGATACTAAACAGAATAATTGCGCCCGCATAGCCAATATATTGCAAATAAACGCTATTGGGGTTAAGGTAACTGGACCCATATAAACTTAAGGTTACATACAAACCGTCGGCAACCACTACTCCGGCTGCCAGGGCCACGCCAGAATAAAATCCTTTTTCTATACTGGTTTTTATGAGTGCAAAAAATACCGGTCCTGTTAAAAAAGACAGCACAATGCCCATACCTATTCCTGAAATGATTATCTCCATAGCAAGCCTCTTCCTGCTAATATGCGATTTTAAACCCTAAATACCTAGATTGCTGTAATCGGATTTTTTTATTGTTGGTGTTTTTCAAAAAAATGCTTTATGTTAGATACTTAATAACCAAATTAAACAATAGCATTCTAAACCTTTAATCCTGTCATGGAACAAAATTCACAAACCAAATGGGGGCAATTCATTCCCCTTGTTACCGTATTCTTTTTTTGGGGATTCGTTGCTGCAAGTAACGATATTCTAATTCCGGTATTTAAAAAAGCATTTGATTTAACACAAAGTCAAAGTCAATGGGTTTCATTGGCATTTTATATTGCTTATACCGTAGGTTCATTAATTTATATGGGTATTTCCCTGTTAATGAAAAAAGATTTAATCAATAAAATCGGCTACAAAAATGGTCTGGCATTAGGCCTGGTTATTTCTGCTATCGGCACTTTATTGTTCTACCCGGCAGCCAATACCGGTTCATTTCCATTAATGTTAACGGGTTTGTTTATTGTAGCCTTAGGATTTTCGCTTCAGCAAACGGTGGCCAATCCGCTGGCAATTGCCATGGGCCCTATTACAACCGGTTCTCAGCGTTTAACCTTAGCAGGTGGGATTAATAATTTTGGTACCACCATTGGGCCGCTTATTGTGAGTTTTGCCATTTTTGGTTCAAGTACCAATGTAAATACCGATATCAGCATTGAAAGTGTTAAAATACCTTACCTTATTTTGGGAGCAGCTTTCTTACTAGTTGCTTTGTTTTTAAAGTTTTCTTCCATTCCAGACCGTCCGGCTCTGGTTGAAGCAGACAATGCCGATGGATTGAAAGGTTCTGCGCTCAAATACCCACAATTGGTATTGGGGATGATTGCCATTTTTGTTTACGTAGGTGTAGAGGTTTCTACCGCCAGCAATTTGCCAGCTTATATGGAAAAAGACCTGGGCTTTGCCATTCAGGATATAGCGCCTTATATCTCTTTGTATTGGGCCAGCATGATGATTGGCAGATGGACCGGTGCAGTAGAGGCTTTTACCGATAAAATCAATGTTCAAAAAATATTGAGATTTGTTGCGCCTTATTTGGCTTTTGGTGTTTTCCTTTTGGTAAACGCCATCGCTAAACACGATTTGGCTCCTTTTTATGTTTACGGATTAATTATTCTTGTTTTAATTGCGGCAGATATTATGAGTAAAGGAAATCCGGCCAGAATGTTATTGATATTTTCTTGCATTGGAATTGCAGCTTTAACCATTGGTATGTTTACCAGCGGCATGATTAGTGTTTATGCCTTTACCAGTGTGGGTTTATTCTGCAGTACTTTATGGCCATGTATTTTTACCTTAGCGGTTAGCGGTTTAGGTAAAAACACCAGTCAGGGAAGCAGTTTTTTAATTATGATGATTATGGGTGGTGGAATTGTAAGCTGGCTGCAAGGCTATGTATCAGAATACACCGGTATTCAATACAGCTATGTGGTGGGTATTCTTTGCTTTGTTTACCTGGCTTATTATGCCTGGAAAGTAAGCGGAATTTTGAAAAACCAGGGAATTAACTTTGATAAAAAGGCCGCGGCCTCACATTAATACAATTATTTTGAATAGACCAAGTTTTGAATCTATTTTCATGAATTTAGCCTCCGACCTGGCCCAGCGCTCTCATTGCGTAAAGGCTCAGGTTGGGGCGGTTCTAACTAAAGATACCCGCATTATTTCCATAGGTTATAACGGACCGCCGGCGGGTACGCATAATTGCGATGTGGAATTTCCGGAAACAGGCTGCCCTCGAGATTCTAAAAATTCTTGTTCTTTAGCATTGCATGCCGAAGAAAATGCCATTTTATACGCAGTTAAAAATGGTTCAAGCTTAGATGGGGCTACGCTTTACTTAACCCTTTCTCCTTGTATTTCTTGCGCCCGGATAATTTATTCTACCGGTATTAAGAAAGTGTGGTTTAAAAACTCTTATGCCGAGTATAAAGGTTTGCCAAGCGATGAAGGGGTAGATTTTTTGAATAAGTTTGGCGTAGAAACCTTAAAGTATTCTCCTCAAATTTAATTGGAGATTGTTTAATCTTTCCAGCCCCAAGGTTTTTCTGGGGTACTCACTTCATTTTTCAAGTCAAAACGAACTGTAAAAACCCGGTCGGTATTTATCCTGCGGAGGTTATAAGAGAAATATTCTCCGGGTACGATATCAATCCACCATACATTGCCAATGGCAGCGGGCAGCATTAGAGCAGTTTGCTGGTCGGCTGGAAAAATTTGCCGCATCGCAGAACCCGAATTGCTGGTTTTGCCGCCATACATCGTCACCGCATCAGGCTTGCCATCTGCATGTCTATGATCATGTTTTAATAAAATACCGTCTTCACTTCGGGTTAAAACCCAGGTTCTGGAGCGGTCGGTACCCACAAAAAACGGAATTTTGATTTGTTCTTCACTGCAGGCACGTACATGCATTACCAAAGTTTTATTGGCAAAAGCGGTGTCATTGGTTTGTCCGCCAATAATTACGCCCTGATAAGATTTACCGCAAAGTTTTTTCAATTCGTTCCAGAATTTAGTTTGGCTGGTATCTGTTCTGTTTACAGCGGTGTATTTTTGTGCTATGTTGTTAATTCCTTTTGCTGATACACTTAGTATGGAAGCGCTAATTAATAGGGCACTTATAATCAATTTCATTTTCTGTGTTTTAAACTAAGCTAAGTATTTAGATTCAATTTTTGTTAGCATAGATGATGTATTATTAGTTCATATTAGCACAGCGTTTCTAATTATATTTATAAATTTAGGCCACACTGTTTACTGTTTTTATCCTGCCACTACAATTAAATGATTCAATACATTAAAAAACACCAAAAAGAATTTGCCATATTGGCAGGGCTACTTTTATGCCTTTTTTTCTTCTTCATAAATCCTTTGGCCTTGGTATTTAAAGCCAATCTGGTTTTATCTGTAGCTGTATTGATGATTAGCTGGTGGGTTTTAGATGCCATGCCGCTGGCGGTAGTGGCCTTACTGCCCATTGTGCTCTTCCCTTTGCTTAATATCAGCAGCATTAAAGAAGTAACCAAGCATTATGCCGATAGTATCATTTTCTTATTCATGGGAGGTTTTTTTATCGGCATAGCCATAGAAAAATGGAATTTACACAAGCGTATTGCACTGGGTATTATCAATATTACCGGTACTAATGGCAACCGGATTATTCTGGGATTTATTATAGCCACCGGATTTTTGAGTTTATGGCTAAGTAATACGGCCACTACCATGATGATGTTCCCTATTGCCATGTCGGTAATTCATGTCATCGCATCGCATAATAAAGAGAGCAAAGGCATAAAAAACTTCTCTTTAGTGCTCATGCTGTCTATAGCCTATGCTTCTAATTTTGCATTAGGTACCATTATTGGTACGCCACCCAACGTGGCTTATGTGAATTATATTTACGATAAATTCAACTATACCATCGGTTTTGTAGATTGGATGCTCATTTTTATGCC
>CAZFAE010000046.1:0-8682 GCA_964516035.1 uncultured Sphingobacterium sp. | reverse complement strand
ACGATAAATTCAACTATACCATCGGTTTTGTAGATTGGATGCTCATTTTTATGCCGCTTTCTATTGGCTTATTTTTTATGTTGTATTGGGTAATGGTAAAATGGTTATATCCCAACCACATCAACCACAGTGCAGAAGGAAAAAGCTTCATTCAAACCGAACTTAAAAAACTGGGCCGCCTAACTATCCCCGAAAAAAGAGTGTTAATTGTTTTTGGGCTAACGGTTTTTTTGTGGATTACCAAAGATATCATCAATAGCATCCAAAAAACGGTGATACTAGACGATACTATTATAGCTATGATGGGCGCCATCTCTTTGTTTATTATCCCTAGCGGGAAAAAAGGCGAAGCCGCAGAACAGCGCCTGCTCGATTGGCCCGATACTACAAAGATGGCCTGGGGCATTTTATTGTTATTTGGCGGAGGGATTGCTTTGGCCAAATCTTTAGAAGATGCTCAATTAATGGATCAGTTGGGGGCCTATATGGCTACTTATGCTACCAATAATACCTTGGTAATGATATTGATAGTAACCACCGTATCGGTATTTTTAAGTGAAGCCATGAGTAATGTGGCTCAGGTTATTGTGATGGCGCCCGTAATTACATCGCTAGGGCTTGCCCTGAATATAGATCCTTTATTATTGGGTATCCCCATGACTCTGGGTGCCAGCTGCGCCAGCATGCTGCCCATGGGCACACCACCTAACGCCATTGTATTTGCCAGCGGATTTATCAAGATAAGGGATATGATAAAAGCGGGTTTTGTACTCAACCTGATTTGTATTATCCTGATTACTTTGTTTTGTTGGCTTTTACAGCCGATGATCATGAATTTGATTTAGAAACCTCTAATTAAAGGGATCTGCCCACTTTTTATCGGTGTATACGTTGGTTCCAGACAAGGTTTGGAGAAATGCAATTACGGCATTCACTTCTGTTGCGGTTAAATGGAGCTGCTGACCAAAGCCATTGGGTCTGAGTCTTGGATCGAGATTGGTATTGCCCGGCGCTAGATTAATGCTGCCATAGTGACCAATAGCCGCTTGCAAAGTTTTAATGACGCCGGTATGCATCATCGGGCCATTTAAAGTGCCGTCTGTTTTAACCAAATCTCTCAGGCTAGGAGCACGGGTGTTAAGCAAGTCTAGGCCCTGAGCATTGGCAATACCTATTATTCCATTGTTTCTGGTATTCGGATCAATATCAAATTCGGGCGCATTATGACAGCCGTTACAACCCAAGCCGCCAGAAATTCGGTTGCCAGTAGCATCAAAAACCGGAGGGGCCAAAAACAAAGCCTTACCCTGATTTTCCTGGGCTGTAAAATTGGGGAAAGGCTGGTTGTCATTATTTACCTGAGCCCGGCCAGCATCGTATTTGGCATCAAAAGATTGAATACTTCGAATAAACTGAGCTAAACATTCTTGTAAACGGGCCTCGGTGATGGTGATATCTCCATAAACAAATCTAAATAACTCATTATAATAGCCTAGTCCTTGTAATTTGTTTAATAAAACGCTAAAATCTGCTCTCCCGTTTTCTCCGCTAAAGCCCATCTCGCCATGGTCTTTAATAGGTTGTGTGGTTTGCTGTTCGAGACTTAACGCCCGCTCATCCCAAAAAAACTTAGACTCTACTGCAAAACGCGAATTGATCAATCGCATAGAATGTCGACCGGTAAGTCCGCCTAAAACTCCAGAACTTTGCACCTCGGTATCTGAGAAAGCAAATGCTTGTTGATGGCAGCTGGCACAGGCAATGGTATTGTTAATACTTAAACTTTTATCGTAAAATAATACCCTGCCTAAAGTGGCTTTGGTATTGGTGATGGCATTATTTCCGGTATTGTCTTTAGCAATATAAGCCGGCTTGGACTGATTGGCATAATTAGCCAGGTTATTCGGATCTATTTCTGTGCCGAAGGCGGCTTTAATAGCCGTATAGAGTTCTGTAACGGTCTCTTCTGATTCTTTTTTTGAACAACTCGCCATGCTGACTATGGCTAGTAATAAACAACCAAGTGCGCTGATATGTCTTTTCATTTTTTTTCGATTTAATGTTTAGACATTGGTTTGAGTGAATAGTTTAATGCCCGTCGTGATTTTGATTTTAAAGAATGTCCAGAATTGTAATCATTCTTCCCTGAAAAGAAATCTGGTTACCTATTTGTTGGTTTTTTAATACCTGACCAATAGGAGAGGCCATGGATATGGCATAATACGTTTCGCCATTTACTTCCAGTTTGCCCATGCCTACAGAGATGAAATAATTTTCCTGGTTGGTAATTACCAAACTGCCAAAGGCCACCCGGTCGTAAGTTTGTTGGGTATTGAGCTGTGCCAGTTCTTTTTTTAGCTGGAGCGTATTGTTTAATTGGGTTTCATTTTTATCCAATTCAATTTGCATCATGGCACGTCCGGTTTCGTATTTATCGCCGGCGCTGCTTTTGCTCTCATTGTCTCTCGATTCTTTGATAGAGGCAATGGCTTCGGTAAATTCAATGATACGTGTTTCTAATAAATCGCAGATTTGCTGATAAAGTTGAGGTTTGGCTGTTTGATGTTTCTGCATAGGTAGATTTGGCTAAATACTAATTTTAGTCATTTGTTAAAATAGATAAAATTTTTTGATTGTACTGATTTATTATTTTCTATATTTATGATATCAATTTAATATGATTTTAACTATTGTTTTATGAAAACTGAAAACAAAATAACCCCCCTTAACGGATATGCAGCTATTGCCATTGTTTTAATTGCTTTGGCTTTAATGATTTATGGTTTTATTAGCCAGAACTTTTTATTGGCCATTCCGTTATTGCCGCTTTTTATTATTGTAGCCAAAGGTTTAACGGTTATTAATCCCAATAGTTCGGAGGTATATCTGTTGTTTGGAGATTATGCCGGAACAATTAAAGAAAGTGGTTTATTTTGGATCAATCCCTTTTATTCACGCACCACTTTATCCTTGCGTGCACGCAATTTCGAAAGCGAAAAAATTAAGGTGAACGATAAAATGGGTAACCCGATTTTGATCAGTGTGATCCTGGTTTGGAAAGTGAGAGATACCTTTAAGGCTACGTTTGAAGTAGATAATTATGAAAAATTTGTCCAGATTCAAACCGATTCGGCGGTGAGAAAATTGGCCGGTTCTTTTCCCTACGATCATTTCGAAGATGAAAAAGCTACGGTAACCTTAAGCACCAATTTTGATGATGTAAATACCGCCCTAGAACGAGAAGTGAGCGAGCGTTTAGATATTGCCGGTTTAGAAGTGATCGAATCCAGGATCGCTTATTTGGCTTATGCACCAGAAATTGCACATTCTATGTTACGCCGTCAGCAAGCTTCGGCCGTAGTGGCTGCCCGTCATAAAATAGTAGAAGGTGCGGTGGGCATGGTAGAAAGTGCCTTGAAATTATTGGCCGACAAGAAAATTATTGAGTTGGATGACGATAGAAAAGCGGTAATGGTGAGTAATTTAATGGTGGTGCTTTGTGGCGACAGCGAAACTAAACCGGTAATTAATACCGGTACCTTGAATCAATAATACAATGGCAGGGAAAAAGGCGTTTGCGTTAAGAATTGATCCGGAAGTGATGCAAGCCATTGAGAAATGGGCAGCCGATGAGTTTCGAAGCGTAAATGGCCAAATAGAATGGATGCTCTCTCAAAGTTTAAAGCAGGCTAAAAGGCTTAAGGAGAATAAATCGGATAAGAAATAAGCCGGTTTTGTTAAATCCCCGCCTTGCTTTGTGTCTTCATAAAACGGCACAGCGATTTAAATAAATGCTTGGTTCAAGGAGATATTAACTATGTGAGTGGTTCTTGCATTGGTTAATGTCTATTAATACGATTTAACTTGGTTCTGAAAATTATTACTTCAACTTGTTAATGATTGCTGCTGCGAAATTCTCCTCTTTTAGATTTAGCATGCTTGCTGTGTTTTTCAATAAATCATCATAAGTTAAGGCATCGATTTTAGAGAATACCTGTTCGTTAATTTCGATTTTTTCTCTGTTAAAGCCTTTTTTAGGTCGAATAATCCCCAAGCCAAAGTCGGTATCAATTACGCAAACATCCAGCTCTTTGTGCATGGTTTCTCTTAAATACACAATGCTTTTCCAAACATCGCCGCACCAGGCTCCGGTCCAGCCTTTAATCTGCTCTATTTCTTCTGGTGTAGGAAAACTTTTAGTAGGACTAGCCGCAGCCTTGCTTGGCGGCAGGCAATCGTGCATAATAATGATGCCGTTTTCGTTAAGGTATTTCAAAGAATTTAATACATCATTTAATGCCGCCCTGAAAGTGTGCAGTCCGTCTACTAAAACCACATCTAATTGCCCCGTTTTTCTCAAATAATTTTCTCTGTTCCTGAAAAAAGTATCGCTTTCTTCCTCAAAATAATGGTTGCTGAAATTTCCCGGATTTTTGATGAGCCATTTAAACCGGGTGCGTAAGCTGATTTGGAAATAGGGATCGACAGCAGTTTTATTTTTGGCTTTGATGGGGAGAAAGGATTTCCCTCTCGAACAGCCTATCTCCAGATAGTTTTTGAAATTGGTTTGCTTGAAAATTTCCTGGATAAGTTCAATTCTATTCATGTAGGATTAAATATTTAGTCTGCTCTCTTAACGCCAATGCGACAGATTAATTATCATCCTGCTGTTTTTAGAAATTCACCGTCCAGGTTCGTGCCAGGCTCAACCCGAAGCTGTGTCCCAGCCTGTATCGGTTCGTGCAGACACGAACCGAAAAGTAAACCAATATATTGACGGATAAGACGTTAAATTCTTCGCCTTGGTTCGTGTGGACACGAACCAAGGCGAAGAACCAAGGCGAGAATTAAATTTTGGATAAACGGATAAATTCTAAATTTTAGCTCAATTATAATGAAGTTCTTGAGATTTCTATACCAGCAGGGTAAGTGGAGTTCCCCTGATTTTCTGCCGTGATAAATATCTCCGTAAAATCAAAAGGAGTTACTGTTTTGAATGTAGATTTTTTAGCATTTTTTATCATTAATTGTCCGATGTTTTTAATACCGTTGCTCTTGGTAACCATCCAAATGCTGTAATTGGTGCTCGGTGGAGTAAGTCTGTCGGCACTTGCTAAATTTCTGGCAGTAATTTCAATAATGTAATTATTATTTCGGTCTGTTTTCTTCTTCGCGGAAATATCGGCTGCAGGTACCACACTAGAGGTTGGAAACTTAGCGGTGGTAGCACAAGCGTTTAATAATAGTGTAAATGCAACAAATAATGCACTTTTTAATAGGTTCAGTTTCATGGTGTTTTAGGTTAAAAGAGTTTAAATTAAAGATTAGTATATTAGAATTAGAGAGGTAGTTGGTGTTTTTAAAAATGGGGTGTACCCGCATTTTTAGCACAAGCGGCTATGGCCAGAATGGCATGCCTGAGCCTCTTTTCTAAATATACTAAATATTTAGGCGCTTTTCTCAGTTTTATGCACCCGAGGTTTATTGCGCCCCGGTTGGTGTCCACTAGAAGAATTTATGAAAAAGCTCTTTGAGCGCCTTGCAAGTGAGAATTCCTTATTTCAGCCTATTGTTATCTGGAATGACCAAACAATACTTTAAGCGCATTGTAAACAGCCTGGTGCAAAATCGTTGCATGATTTTCTTGGGGCAAATATTCGAAATGCACTTTTATGTTTTTGTTTCCAGTCCCATTAATTTTTTCTGCCAGCAAATTGGCGTCTACTTCCATCACTCTCGGTATTTGAGTAGGGGTAAGCCCTTCTTTACCAACACCAATGTAAACATCTGTTTGCTGTTTAACTCCATCCTGTAAAAGGCGTGTACTTTGATTTAATAAAGAACCGTTATCCCACCATAAACTCGGGCTCACAATTACATATTTATTAAATAATGTCGGTTTTTTCAGAAGTATCTCGGTAATTAACAAGCCGCCCAATGATTGTCCGATAATGGTTTTGCTTGAATTGGTTTTGTATTTCGATTCAATAAATGCCTGCAATTCTTTTTCAATAAATGCGATGAATTTATCGCTATGTCCGGCGGTGGGAAATTTTTTCTGGTCTTGCGTAATTGATGTTTGAAAAGTAAAATCCCGTCTGCGGTCAACGGTGGCAATGCCTACCACAATTGATTTTGGAACTTGGTTAATCCACTCAAAGCTATTAAACTGCACCAGGCCCGCTATGTGAATAAAATCTTCATCTGCCGAACCGTCCAGCAAATAAATAACGGGATATTTGATACTGTCCTGAGGCTTATAGCCTTCGGGCAGATAGATATTCAATATTCTGGTTTCTGCCAATTCTTTCGATTCAATTTCTTGAATCTCTCCTAATACAAATGCTTTAGGCTGGTTGGTCTGTTTTGAATTTGCAGATTGCCCCCAGATTAATGTTGTGGAAAATGTCAAGATGAATATCAGTAATAGGCTTTTCATGTTTATTTCTCTTCTTTTTTTGTGTTTACTGATTTTGCTATAAAGTAGCTTAGCGGAATAAAAATTAGTCCAAGCGTTAATGGTAAAAACCAAATTCCAAGTCCGTTTGCTTCGCCATTTGCATATCTGATGGTTTTGAAAACAATTAGTCCAAAAATAATAACGATTATTAATTTAAGATACCTAATTAGTCTTGTAGCATTGGTATATAGTTTTGAAGCGTTATACGGTGTAATGTCAGTGGGGTAATTAAATATTTCAGGAAACTTATTCAGTACAGTTAGACCTACAAATAAAAGGGTAGCCACTAATGGTAAGGTCAAAATAGTAGCCTTTTCGCCAAATCCGTCGGGTTCTCCTGCTCCGTTATAATGTATTGGAATGGTGTTGGGTAAGCTGGTATAGTTGCTTATGGTGAGCGCCCAAATAGCAAGAATGGAAAGCCAACCTAGTATTTCAAATAGCCAGTCGATGTGGCTAAGTGTTAATTTTATTTTGGGTTTTGTTTCCAATTAATTGTATTGATGATTGCTGGTTAGGGTTTGTGGTTTGGCGAAATGTAAGGCTTTTTATTTAAATAGTTATTCGAAACACTTCACCTGGTTTGCGTCTATTGCCTCGGGTCCTGTCTTCACGAACCGAAAAAGCGTTGGTTTAAATTCATGGTTGGAACCAAGGCGAGGTGTTAATCGCCGCAAGGATTATTTGATCGCACAATTACTATTTGGCCCCCGGTTAAAATTTGTTCGCCCTGTGTACTATTTCCAAAATGTCGTTTTTTACAGACATTCTGCTTTGAAATTTTGAATTAATGAGTGCTTGTAATTCTAAATTGTCTTTATAAAATTCTAGGAGTGTTTTTTTAAATAGATTAAGACTCAATATTCCGGTGTTTAAAAAGGTGTAGGTGCCGTCTGCCTTTTCGAAAGTATAAAAAGTTCCAAGAGGAAGTCCGTTTTGGTTTACTGTGCTAAATTGATAAAGGCTAGTATTTTGTCCAATAATAAGGGGTTGAAGAAACCTGAGGTTGTTTTGGGTAATGGTGGGCTTTGAATAAAATCTATAATCCTGGTTATTGTATACAAACCAAAAAGATTTAATGTCTTTGGGTTTGAATGTTTTAGCTGCGCTGGTACTGTCAACAAGCTCAACTTTAAAAAGAAATTTCGAAAAGTCTACCGTCCCAAAAATCGATTTTGGCATTTTTATTTGAGCACTTAGTGTGTCGTTTTTTTGAGTTACATAATATCCCGAAACTGTAGTTTGGGAATAGGAATTACCTATTAAAGTGAATAAAAGGATTAATAAAATATAATGTCTCATGGCTGTTTGAATTTTAAGTGTATTTGTTTTAGCTAACGTTTTCGGGCTTGGCAAAGATGGCGATTTTATCCATCCCGATAGCTATCGGGATGGATGCGGAGCACAAAACTTTCGGCTACCACTAAACTGTCTGCATAGCACGACCGCGAAGCAGCACGCCAGTAAACCCCGCCTATTGCAACTGTGCTGTTATGCGTTCGCTTTTTTACCAAAGGTTATATTTGTCTAACTTAAAATTCAAATACAATTCTTCCGCACTATCTCTGTTGTCGCTGCTTTGTTTAATGTGGGCACCTGCATTGATTAGTTGCTTAAAAACACTTTGAAGTTGTTGAATTAAAATATTGTCGGTAAAGTCTGTGCTAGGATTGTCAAGCATCTGCCTGGCGTCCATTAATGCCCTATGTAAACAATTGTTACCGTATGAGTCAGTTGACTTTGGGTCTGCCTTTTTGCTTAACATTAATTCTAAAAGAGAGAAAGCTTTGTCAAACTGTTTTGTGTCTTTTTGAAGCGTGTATGAATTGAAAATTGTCGCTCTTATACAGTCGTGTAAAACAGGAGCAGTCCACTCGTTAATTTCAGAGGTCTCCATAAAGTTTATGTCAGCTCCTTTGTCTATTAAAAGTCGGGCGATTTCAAAGTTACCTGTCTTGAAGGCAACTTGAAGTCCAGATTGCCCATCGTCTTTTTTCGGTGGTGCAACATTACAAACACTCAAATATTCTGTGTTGTTGCCCAAGAGTTCAGAAACCTTATTCATATCCCCGTCAGAAACAGCTTTAAAAAATATTTTGATGTCTTTTTTTGTCATTGTTCTGTGTGTCTATTAGGCTACGCCTTGGTTCGTGAGGACACGAACCAGGGCGAGGTGTTTTAATCGTCGCAAGGTTTGTTTGTTCGCACCACTGTTATTGGGC
>CAZFAE010000045.1:9707-15470 GCA_964516035.1 uncultured Sphingobacterium sp. | reverse complement strand
CTCATAAATTGTTGCATAGTTGATTGCAATGTTGGTTGGCCTTTCATTGACGTTGTTTACACTAATGGTAAATACTTTTTCAAAACTAAGACCACCTGCGTCTGTGGTTTTGACACGAATGCTATAGCTATTCTTAGATTCAAAGTCAAAATTTGAAACTGCCCTTAAATTATTACCACTTATGGTAAAGCTGGCATTGTTTGTACTACCGGATCCGCTAACTAATTCATAAGTGTGTGTATCGCCCGCATCTGCATCGGTACTACTTAATAAACCCACTGTAGCGTTTGCGTTTTCATTTTCGTTAATGCTGCTTTCAGATAAAACAATATTGGTTGGCGCAACATTCTCAACTACATCTAAAATGGTAACTGTTAAGGTTTGCGTGGTGATATTATTTGCTGCATCGGTAGCAGTAATAATTACAATGTAAGTATTGTTTGTATCTGTATCTGTTGGGTTTTCAAAGTCGGGTGCATTGATAAAGGTAAGTACACCGTTCGGGGTGATGCTGAATTTAGCCGCGTCGGTGCCGCTCAAACTCCAGGTTACACTTTCGTTGGCTGCAAAAGTGAATACTGCAGTAGTGTTTTCTGGAATAGATTTAGCACTGCTTGACCCAGTAGTGGTTCCACTACCGTTCGGACCAGTTATCACTGGTGCAGTATCGTCTATATCAGCAACAACTACCGTAAGCGTTTGCTCGGTATACAAACCGGTTAAGGCAGAAAATGCTTTAACAATCACAATATAGGTATTGCTTCCGCTGGTAGTGCCATCGGTAGGAGATTCAAAATCAGGGGCACTTACAAAAACTAATTTCCCGTTGGCATCAATACTAAATTTAGCAGCATCTTGGCCACCGTTTAACGACCATGTTACCGGTTCGTCAGAAGTGAAAGTAAATACCTCAGTGATATTCTCATCAACAGTTATTGTACTGCTAAGTCCTGCAGTAGGGCCATTTAACACTGGGGTACAAGAGAAAGATCCACCAGAAATGATAGCGGTTGTTAGGCCTCCGTAATCTTTCATAACCATATAGGCACGATTTACACCTGCGGTTAAATAAGCTTTTCCTGAAAAGCTAGTTGAGGCAGTAAAAGTATTCCAGGTAGCGCCTATTTGGGTACCGCCCGTAATAATTGGTTTTACGGGATCTGTGTTATCAATAGTACCATTAATATAGAATCCGATCTCGTTATCGCCAGCACCACTGAAATTTAAATCGTAAAATCCGGTACGGGGTACGGTAAAGGTTTGTTCAATAATCCAGTTATAATCGCCAGAAATTAATGAAGTTGCATCTGATTTTGGTGCAACCCAATAAAAGGTATCGCCATTGGCATCGGTGTACCCATTTCTATTCACAAAACTAGATGGAAGAATGTTATTAATTACATAACCATTATAAGGCAGTGCTTCTGATGGCGTAAACCCTTGAGGTAATGCAACAAGTTTCCAATTGCTATCTCTACCGGTACCGCCACTTAAATAACCGGTGCCATAAATAGCGCCTCCGCATACAAAGTTTACAGTAACCGAAACGGTTTGTGTAGTGGTGTTTCCGGCAGCATCGGTAGCGGTAATTTCTACAACATATACGTTGTCTGCGCCATTATCCGTTGGGTTTTCATAATCTGGTGGACTTACAAAGCGTAATACGCCGGTATTTGCGTCGATGGTGAATTTCGCCTGATCTGCTCCTGAAGTAATGCTCCAGGTAACAGATTCATTAGCAGTAAAGGTGTACACATCAACAGTGTTCTCTGGAATTGATTTGGCAGCTGTTGTTCCTGTGGTTGTTCCGTTGCCGTTAGGGCCAGTGATAACTGGCGAGGTAGTGTCAGATAAAACAATAGTTATATCAATAGAACTGGTACCAGAACAAGCAGCATAGCTGATTGTAGTTGTTCCTACGGCTACACCGCTTACTAATCCATTGGCATCTACGGTAGCTTTGGTCATATCAGAGCTAGTCCATGTTCCATCGCTAATGGTATGCGACAATTGCAAGGTAGCGCCCGTCCCAACAGAATTTCCACCTGTAATCATCGGGAAGAAGCCTTGTACCCAATTGCTTACATTACCATTTAAAGTAAAATTAGAAAGTGTACCATTTAAGCTTCCATGTTTATCTGCCAAGGTTAATTCAGCAGCATTCGCTCCTTCCGTAACCCCTTGATTAAAATTGTAATAGGCTAGTAAGCCACTTTCGGTACCACTTAACGATGCATTCATGGTATTTTGAATTTCTGCAGCACTTAGCGCATAATTCCACATGCGAACTTCGTCAACATTTCCGTTAAGATGGCCTTCATAATTACCAGCTACCTCTTTTGCACCAATTAACCTATTTCTAGAATTTGTACCGGTAAAGGTATTAGTTGCAGTAGAGGCATCTAAAACACCATTGATGTATAAGTTAACCACTCCCGATGCAGTACGTGTAGCAGCAACATGGGTCCATTGATTTAAAGGGATACTGGTTGTAGAGTTTACTCCTACTCCCCATATTGTACTATTTCCGAAATTAGCATGAAGTTTATTAGTATTAGTAATAGAGAAAGCCGAGATCGCCTCTTTGGTAAATATTTCAGAGAAAGCATTAGAAGAACCTTTCCAATACACCCATGCTTCTTCTGTAATCGCACCTAAGTTTTCTATTACGTCGCCAATATTTACATAATCATTTACACCATCTAAGGCTAAACCATTATTATTTGTTGCGGTTACTGCTAAGTTTTGCCCGGTAGCGCCCATGGAGGCTAGGGTAATATCTCCGGAGAAATTACCTACAGGAGTTCCAGATAAAAGCACATATACCGGGGTACTACTGATGGTACCATTAGTTTCGGGCAAGGTTAGAGTAGCCAAATAGGGTCCATTGAGGTTTGTAGACACTTCAAAACCGGATGGCGGTGTAACGACAATTCCGGATGACAAGTTAGTACCCGACACATTAAATTGTTGTGCTGGTGATGGCGTACCCTCACAGGTAGTAAAAGGATCGAAAGAAGCAGTTGCCACTATCGTGGTTGATGCCGTAAAAGCGACACTTGCGGTATTATTGGCAGTTGTTCCATTTATACTGAACCCAATGGTAGCCGTTGCTGCGCTGGTTGAACTGGTTAAAATGGCGGTATAGGTACCATCGTTATTATCCACCACACTTGATATTGTACCTGCTGTACTATTTACTTCAACTACTCCACCACTGGTTGTTAAATCAACACCAGCAGCATCTTTTAATTGAATAGTAATAGTTGAGGTTGCAGTTCCGCTTGCTATAATACTGGTAGGGTTTGCAGTAATAGTTGAGTTAAGCTCACTAGCTACAACCGGTACCGATCCGCAAATAGATAGCTGTGGAGTTGAGGTGCAATTAAAAGACATTTCATTTGTGCTTGTACTGGTTCCATCACCCATACTTCCTTGAGTACGGTGACCCACATAACAAAACCGGTCGCTACCTTCTTTTAAATAAACTAAGGTATGTCCTCCCAATTCAGTGGAAACGGCTTTATCAACACCGGTTGCAAAACCACTTGGCACTCCCGGATCATAATCTGTCCCATCTGAGGCTCTACCCAACATTAGGCCACCATTGGTTCCCCATGTATATAAATCGCCGGTTGATAAAATGGCCGCTACACCTGCAAATTGGCTAGTATGCTCCTGAACAGAAATAAAGGAAACATTGGCGAAATCAGTAGAAGAATTGATTTTAGCTCTCACCCATGTTTTTGCTTCATTAGTACTAAAATCTCCCAATTGGCGATCGGCATTGTTCCCCAAACTATGTAAAGCGCCCGAGTTGCTTAAAACATAAAAACTATTTGCGTTAGAACCTAAAGTAACACCAATCATTTTGGGTTTATTAGAGGTTGAAAATTCCGAAGGCAAACTCATTAAAGTAGCATAGCTTCGTGCTGCAAAGTTACTGCCCTCACCTAAATAAGTGGTAGTACCCCAAACATATACCTCTCCAGTTGATGTTTGAGCCATAAGGGCATTGATACTTGAGCTGGTTACTTGGCCCCTTACAGTAATCACGTTTGCCAGATCGGTACTTCCATTAACTTTAACTTTATGCCATGTTTTTTTATTATTTGCAGAAATAGTACCGGTGGTACCGTCGCCTAACAAATTTGAACTTGCCTGAGTTAATACCCATACATTTCCATTGGCAACAATGGCCAAAGTTTGGTAGGTAGCGAAAAGCATGCTTACATCGGTAGGTGCTACCCCAACTGGCAGGCCAGTTGCCGAATCACCCCCAATAGGTGTTTGTATTTTCTGAAAACTATTTTTTGAACTAACAACTGTAGCTAAACTAGCATCTAATACCTTCGCACTATAACCCCAAGTGTACAAGCCATTGGTTGCTAATAAAATCGACTGGCTGTCATTATCGCCACCCACAGTAGCTTTAAGCGGTGTGGCACTTCCTAAAGCCGAATAACCATTGGCCACCGTAATATCTGTGGGAGATAAATTATCTCCTGCATTACTAGCTACTGCTTCGCCCCAGGTAGAAAAAACACCATCACTCTTCAAGGCAATAGATTGATGATAAGCACTCACAATTTTATCGTATTTCTGATTGGGATCACATTGCGCATTGGCATCTTTCCCTAAGAAAAAGAGAGTACTTAATAATAAAAAAAAGGATAATGTTTTGCTGTTTTTCATACTAATCATTATTGGTCGAGTTGTTGATATTTACTTTGAATGCACTATTTTTAAATATAAAGAGTACCATTTTAAGTAAAGAGTGTATAGGTTTTGGCTAAAAATACCAATGTTTCAACTTATATCAAATTCATTTAAGTCCATAATTAACAATAAATTGAAATAAAACTATTTTCTAGACTAAAAAGCACAATACGCTAAAATGTGTTTCATTTTAGCGTACAAATAATTGCCTAAAATTTACTTGAAGTATTTTTTCAGTAATGTAAACTTAATCACTGAGGTGATTTAAATCACTAAAACCTAATTGCTGCCACAATTACAAAAAAACCCTCCCGATAAATCGAGAGGGTTTCTAGTGGTACCAGCTGGATTCGAACCAGCGACACAAGGATTTTCAGTCCTTTGCTCTACCAACTGAGCTATGGTACCAGCTCCTTTGGGATTGCAAATGTAGTTTCTTTTTTGGTTTCAGAAAATATTTTTTGAAAAAAGTAGAAATGAAAGTTCTCCAGATGGCTCTGTCTACAAGCAAAACTCGTAAATAGCTGTCAGCCAAAACCTTCAATCATAGATAAAAGCGACTCATTTGATTAGATAGATTCTAAATTATTTTTTATGCATGCATAGTAATTCAGATTAATCTTTATTACTTAATTTAGTTGATCGATTACCAATTATGATTGCACAAATCTTGTTTCTATTTTTCACAGCAGCAGCTGTGTTCTTATTTACCCGTAATGCGGGTAAAATTATGCGGAATATCCATTTGGGTAAACCAGAAGATCGTTCTGGCAACAAAATGGAGCGTTTAAAAACCATGCTTAAGGTAGCTTTTGGGCAAACTAAAATGGCCAAACGCCCAATAGCTGCCATCCTGCACTTTTTTGTGTATGCCGGCTTCGTCATCATCAATATTGAAGTTTTAGAGATTATTATCGATGGCTTATTTGGTACCCATCGCGTTTTTGCACAACCATTGGGCCCGGTGTATGATGTATTAATTGGTTCTTTTGAGATATTGGCCTTATTGGTATTGCTGGCCTGTGTGGTATTCCTTATCCGCCG
>CAZFAE010000045.1:0-9607 GCA_964516035.1 uncultured Sphingobacterium sp. | reverse complement strand
GGCAGATGTACCTCAGTTTGCCCGGCCAACATAACCGGAAAATTACTTTCTCCACGTAAAATTATGATGGATACCCGCGACCGTTTAACGGAAGTAGGAAAAAATATCGACCAGCACGGCAAAGATTACCAGGATGGGAAATCGCTTTTGGATAATTATATCAGCCGCGAAGAAATTTGGGCTTGCACCACCTGCAATGCCTGCACCGAGGCTTGTCCGGTAAACATTGACCCACTGGCTATCATTGTAGACTTACGCCGCTATGCCATAATGGAAGAAGCCCAGGCAGCAGCCAGTTTAAATAACATGTTTGGCAATATTGAAAACAACGGCGCTCCATGGAAATATGCACCAGCAGACCGTTTTAATTGGGCGAAAAATAATTAGTTGATTTGCCAATTAGCTGATTAGACGATTTGTTGATTCAGAAAACAGGCAAAACGACAAAAGAATATTTTATTGAATCATTGACAAATCAACAAATGGACAAATTGATTATACCTACCATGGCCGAAATGATGGCCAAAGGCGAAGAACCAGAAATTTTATTTTGGGTAGGATGTGCAGGCAGCTACGATGAAAGGGCGCAGAAAATTACCCGCGACATTTGCAAAATTTTGCAGCACGTTGGTATGAAATTCGCCGTTTTAGGCACCGAAGAAAGCTGTACCGGCGACCCGGCTAAAAGGGCGGGCAATGAATTTTTGTTTCAGATGCAGGCCATGGCCAATATCGATTTACTCAATGCCTATAACATTAAAAAAATCGTAACCGGATGTCCACATTGTTTCAATACCCTTAAAAACGAATACCCTAACCTGGGCGGCAATTACGAGGTTATTCACCACTCACAACTGATACAGGAACTGATAAACGAAGGGAAATTACGTGCCGAAGGCGGCGAATCATTCAAAGGCAAAAAAATCACTTTCCACGATCCCTGTTATTTGGGCCGTGCCAACCAAGTTTATGAAGCACCGCGTAAGGCTTTAGAAATTTTAGATGCCGAACTGGTAGAACTAAAACGCTGCAAATCTAATGGTTTATGCTGCGGCGCTGGTGGCGCCCAGATGTTTAAAGAGCCTGAACCTGGGAATAAAGACATAAACATTGAACGTACGCAAGAAATATTGGCCATTCAGCCGATGGTAGTGGCCGCAGCTTGTCCATTCTGCATGACGATGCTGAGCGATGGCATTAAAAACTTTGATAAAGAAAAAGAAGTAGAGGTGCTGGATATTGCCGAAATCACCGTAAGAGCCAACGGCTTATAAATTTGCCGGATTTAGCTTTTGCCTGATAGCCAGAAAGCAATCCTGCAATTGCTGAACATCCTGAGGGTCCATATTTTTAAGCGGAAGTTTTAATTGGCTGGCCATGGTATCGATATTTCCTTTACTATCCCTAAAGGTTTGCACAATAATACTTTCGGGCTGGGTTTTCAATATCAAAAAGCCCGATTGCACGTTTCCCAAAAAATCTAATTGTTCAAATTGAGAGCAATTGAAAGAAAAATACTCTTGTTTGCCGGTAATAAAAGTTCTGCGATATCTAAAAAATCCATCTCTTGTTAATTGAATTTCTACTTTTTTCAATTTTGCGTTTTCCAAATCGGCAGCGTAGGCCAGGTTTAATTTGTCCTGACTTTGCTTCATTAGCTCTTGCAAATCGGGCAAATAATGATCTGCACCAATGCTTAAACTTGCCAAAAATAGCAGGGCACTTAAACAAATTGTGTAATTCTTTTTTATCGACATCTAAATTTCTGCTCCAAATTAAGAAATTGATACCTTTGTACATGCAAATTTCTGAAAATTCGAGAGTATGGATTTACCAGGCCGACCGAATACTGCAAGCTGAAGAGGCGGCGGCTATTCAACAGCAATTAAACACCTTTACTGCTTCCTGGGAAGCACACGGTAAAAGTCTTGCGGCCATTGGCGAAATACGCTATAATCGCTTTATAATTCTTGCTGTGAATGAAGAGCAAGCCGGAGCAACAGGTTGCTCAATAGACAAATCGGTGGCCCTGATGAAAAATATCGAACAGCAATACGGTATCAATTTATTCGACCGCATGCAAATTGCCTACCAGGATGGCGGCGAAATTAAAACCTGCAGCAAAACGGATTTTAAGACTTTAATAGCTTCTGGCGAAGTAGATGAAAACACCCTTGTTTTCAATAATTTAATTCAAACCCATCAAGAATTAGAAAACAACTGGGAAATACCGCTTAAACAAAGCTGGCATGGCCGGGTGTTTGCGATTTAAATAAAACGCGTCATTTCGATCCGTCGGCTGGCGGAGAGAAATCTCTCCGAAAAATGATCGTTAATTGTCTCTAAAGATTTCTCGCTCCGCTCGAAATGACGATAAATCGTTAATCGAATTTTACATTTCTTAGTCTTTGCATATTCCGCAAAATTAGGCCCTGTCGGTAATACACAATTCTGCTGGGTGCCACTGGCGACCAGCGTAGCGGGCTTGGCAACACCGCAATCAATAAGGCGGCCTGAGATTTAGATAAACTCCCGGCAGATTTTCCGTAATAGGCCTGTGTGGCCGCTTCGGCACCATAAATACCATCGCCCATTTCAATTACATTCAGGTAAACTTCTAATATTCTTTCTTTAGACCAAAGCAGTTCTATCAAAACTGTAAAATAGGCTTCAAAACCTTTCCTAATCCAGGAACGGCCCGGCCACAGGAAAACATTTTTTGCAGTTTGCTGTGTAATGGTACTCCCTCCACTTACTTTACGGCCTTTTTGATTTTTTTCGAAAGCTTTTTGGATAGATTTAAAATCAAACCCAAAGTGTTTCATAAAACTGGCATCTTCGCCCGCAAGGGCTGCCTTTTTTAAATTATTAGAGAGATCCTCAAATTTACGCCAATCGCGTTCCATTTTCCAAGATTTACCCTCCGCCTGGCGCTCCATGCTTCTTTGCACCATTAACCAGGTAATGGGCGGGTTTATAAAACGATAAATCAACACCCAGAAAAAAGTAAAAGTCAGGAAACTAAAGATGATTTTTTTTAAAATACGGAACAGCATGTGCAATTGGTTAATAGTTTAAAGGTAGCTATTTCATAAAGCATAAAAAAAGCGTCCCGAACAAATTCGGAACGCTTTTTTAAAGAGTATGGTTAAATTACTCGGCTACTACTTCAAAAGGAACCTGAACTTTAACTTCTTTATGTAAGTTTAAGTTAGCAATGTATTCGCCAACAAATTTAGGTTCAGTTTCGAAAGTAATCCGGCGACGGTCTACTTCAAAACCTGCTTTTTTCAAAGCTTCAGCAATTTGAATGGTGTTTACAGAACCGAAAATTTTACCACTTTCGCCTGCTTTTGCACCAATGCTTAATTTAACACCTTCCAGACTTGAAGCAATGGCTTCTGCATCTTTCTTAATTTTATCTTGTTTAAAAGCAGCTTGTTTTAAATTTTCTGCTAAAACTTTTTTTGCCGACACGGTAGCTAAAGCTCCATATCCTTTTGGGATAAGGAAGTTACGACCATAACCGGGCTTAACATTCACGATGTCGTCTTTTTCTCCAAGACTTTTAATATCCTGTTTTAAGATAATTTCCATTTCTTGTTTCCCCCGATTATTTTAATGAATCTGTTACATAAGGCAATAATCCGATGTGACGGGCACGTTTAACGGCCTGAGACACCTTGCGCTGAAATTTCAAAGAAGTTCCGGTTAAACGACGTGGTAATAATTTACCCTGATCGTTAATAAACTTCAATAAGAAATTAGCATCCTTATAATCGATATACTGAATACCGTTCTTTTTGAAACGACAGTATTTTTTACGGTTATCGTCCACTTTTGGAGCGGTAACGTATTGAATTTGATCTCTAGCCATTGATAACTTCCTCCTCTACTTTGTCAGATTTCTTTTTATTGAAGGCGCCACTACGTTTTTTCTCGTTGTAAGCAATGGCATGCTTATCTAAAGCAGTGGTTAAGAAACGCATTACACGCTCATCACGCTTAAATTCAACCTCCAGTTTGTTAATAAATTCACCGGGAGCCTTAAATTCGATGAGATTGTAATATCCGGTTGTTTTCTTTTGAATCGGATATGCAAGTTTTTTCAGACCCCAATTATCCTCAAGGATAATCTCGGCTCCGTTATCTTTTAAAAGTTTTACAAATTTGGCAATGGCCTCTTTCGCTAACTCGTCTGATAACAACGGGGTAAGAATGATTACGGTTTCGTACTGTTGCATTTTTGTTTTTTATGATTAAATAAAATTCCGCTTTTATGCGGGTTGCAAATTTATGGATAATTTCCATATAATCAAATGCTTTAGCATATTCTCTGTGAGCTAGGTCTATAAATAAAAAAGCGGTGAAGTTTGGGGCTTCTACCGCTTTTTAACACACCAAATTGAAACATTAGAAATATCGAGTCCATCCTGTGGAGCTCTAATATCATGATATAAAGATGTAAGTTTTGAGCGTATCAGGCAATGAAATACAGACGAGTGGTATGATTTTGCCGACGAACGACATATATCGCCGACGAATGACATAAGCAGTTTAAACATGAATGCTAGCTGTTTTATCATTTCAATCAATATAGCCATTTGTAGAAACAATTTCTAATCTCTAATTTAGGAGCGATGGATAATTTTATAGTTTCTGCCCGAAAATATCGCCCAATAACCTTTGAAAGTGTTGTTGGACAGGCACATATTACCGGCACGCTCAAAAATGCCATCAAAAATAATCAGCTGGCTCAGGCCTTTTTATTCTGCGGACCACGTGGCGTAGGTAAAACCACCTGTGCCCGCATCTTGGCAAAAACCATCAATTGCCAAAATCCCAATCAGCAAATGGAGCCTTGCGGCGTATGCGAATCTTGTGTTTCGTTTCAGCAAGGCAATTCTTTTAGCATCCATGAACTGGATGCGGCTTCTAACAATTCGGTTGAAGATATCCGTAACCTCACCGAACAGGTAAGAATACCGCCTCAAACCGGAAAATTCAAGATCTATATTATAGATGAGGTGCACATGCTTTCATCGGCGGCATTTAACGCTTTCCTGAAAACGCTGGAAGAACCTCCATCCTACGCTATATTTATATTAGCTACTACAGAGAAGCATAAAATTATCCCTACCATCTTATCGCGTTGCCAAATTTTCGATTTTAATCGGATTAAGGTAGACGATATGGCCAAACACTTGGCCGATATTGCCGGAAAAGAAACTATCGCATTTGATATGGAAGGCCTGCATTTAATTGCTCAAAAGGCCGATGGCGGATTACGCGATGCATTATCGATGTTTGATCAGATTGCCAGTTTTTCTAATCGTAACATTAGCTATCAGGCGGTTATCGATAACCTGAATATTTTAGATTACGATTATTACTTTAAAGTAACTGATGCCTTATTAGCCCAAGATGTAGCAGCGTGCCTGGTATTATTTGATGAAATTTTAGCCAAAGGTTTTGATGGCAATCACTTTATCATAGGATTGGCTTCTCATTTACGTAACCTATTGGTGGGTAGAGATTCGGCCACCCTGCATTTATTAGAAGTTAGCGAAGGGATTAAACAAAAATACCTGGTTCAGGCGCAGCAAACTGATGCTTCTTTCCTAATTTCTGCTTTAAATTTGGCCAATCAGTGCGATTTAAATTACCGGACCAGTAAAAACCAGCGTTTACAGGTAGAATTGGCCTTAATAAAAATAGCGCATTTACCCTCGGTGCTTCATTTATCCGCCGCTGCGCCAGCTGCGGACGTAAAAAAAAAACTAGTTAGCCCAACGGCAGAAGCGCCTGTTGCACCAAATGCTGAAATAAAACCGGCAGAGGCGCCTAAACCAAGCCCGGAACCCGTTCCAAGCATTCCTTCATTGGCCATAAATACACCAATTGAGCAGACCGAAGCTCCAATATTGGCTGCTGAACCAAAATCAGAAAGCAGTGTTCCCAGCGAAATACCGGCTGCTGAATTACCAATCATCGAAACTCCAGTACCGGAACCGATTATTGAAAAAGCATCTGTCAGCTTGCCTAAACCTAGCTTAATGGCTCCAGGCATTTCCCTAATTCCCAATTTGAATGATTTAACTTCTGCCCAGGTAGAAGAAGAGGAACCGCAATATTTAACCGGCGATAGTGCCGATGAGTTTAGCCAGGAAATTTTAATTAACCGCTGGAATGAATATGCCGAATTGGTAAAAAAGCAGGGTAAAATTAATCTGTTTACTTTATTAACGGCCAATGCGCCGGTATTGCAGCCCGGTTTTCAAATTGAATTGGCCATCGAGAATAAAATCCAGGAAAACCAATTGATGCATGAACGGATTGATTTGCTCAATTTTTTGAGAAAAGACCTGAACAATTATCAAATTGAACTGATTACCAAACTGGTGGAGAATACCGAAAAGAAACGTTTATATACTTCTGTAGATAAATATCAGCATATGCTGGAAAAAAACCCCAAGCTGGAAGAGTTTAAAAAACGTTTCAACCTCGATTTGGAACTTTAATTAAACGACCTAAATACCGTTTGTAATCAAAATTTATATCTTTGCCACATTACCTAAAACAGCAATTATCCCAAATAAAATGAGCATTCAAAAAATCAAAGTAGCAAATCCGGTAGTAGAATTGGATGGCGATGAGATGACCCGCATCATCTGGAAATTTATCAAAGACAAATTAATTTTCCCTTACCTCGAGTTAGATATTAAGTATTACGATTTAGGGATGGAATATCGTGATGAAACCAATGACCAGGTGACTATTGATGCGGCAAATGCCATTAAACAATATGGTGTAGGTATTAAATGTGCTACCATTACACCAGATGAAGCTCGTGTTAAAGAGTTTAACTTGAAACAAATGTGGAAATCGCCAAACGGCACCATCCGTAATATTCTGGATGGAACAGTTTTCCGCGAGCCCATTGTAATGAGCAATGTACCTCGTTTGGTGCCCAACTGGACTGCTCCTATTTGCATTGGCCGTCATGCTTTTGGCGATCAGTACAAAGCCACAGATTTTGTAACTAAAGGAAAAGGTAAACTAACGGTTACTTTCACTCCTGAAGATGGCAGCGAAGAACAATCTTTTGAAGTATATAATTTTAAAGGCGATGGTGTAGCGATGGCCATGTACAATACCGACGAATCTATCCGTGGTTTTGCCCATGCTTGCTTTAACCAGGCTTTAATGAAAAAATGGCCTTTATATTTATCGACTAAAAACACCATTCTAAAGAAATACGATGGCCGTTTCAAAGATATTTTTGAAGAAGTTTACCAGGCTGAATACAAAACCAAGTTTGAGCAGAACGGTTTAATTTACGAACACCGTTTAATTGACGACATGGTGGCTTCTGCCTTAAAATGGAACGGAAACTTTGTTTGGGCTTGTAAAAACTACGATGGCGATGTGCAATCGGACACCGTTGCACAAGGTTTTGGCTCTTTAGGTTTAATGACTTCTACTTTGGTTACGCCAGATGGCAAAACCATGGAAGCTGAAGCAGCTCACGGTACGGTAACCCGTCACTACCGCGACCACCAGAATGGCAAACCAACTTCTACCAACCCAATTGCTTCTATTTTTGCCTGGACTCGTGGTTTAGAGTTCCGTGGTATTTTAGATAATAACCAGGAACTGATTAATTTCTGCAAAGCTTTGGAACAGGTGTGCGTAGAAACTGTAGAAAGCGGCAAAATGACTAAAGATTTAGCGGTAAATATTCACGGCAGCAAAGTAGCTCACGGTGAGCATTATTTATACACCGAAGAGTTTTTAGAAGCCATTAACGAGAATTTACAAGCTAAATTGGCTTAATGCAAATCGTCATTTCGAATCCCGATTGATCGGGAAGAGAAATCTCTGTCCTAAAATCCCCGTTCAAAATTATTAGAACGGGGATTTTTTGCTTGATATTGCTTTCTGTTTGAATCTATGTTTAATGATTCGTTTACGAATTTTATATGATACTCTTTCCTTGATGAAAAAGTATCCCAAAAGTCAAGACAGAACGATGCTTCCCCCCACAGGGCTTTTGCGCATGGCCCGCCGTTCTGTCTGGCCAGCGCTTTTTTGTCAACCAGAACGCAGTGAAATTTCTAAAAGAGCATAATCAGAGAGATTATCAATAAATACTTAGATTAGTTGATAATAAAAATGCGTTTAACGCTAATTATAAAGACCTAAAGCATGAGATTAACATTAGCCATTATCGTTGTTTCACAATTTTTGTGCACCTCACTTTGGTTTGCAGGCAACGCCATTATATCCGACATCGCAATCAACCTGAATTTGGGTCAGGATTTTCTTGCCCACTTGACCAGTGCCATACAATTTGGATTTATTACCGGTACTCTGGTTTTTGCCATTTTGAGTATTTCAGACCGTTTTTCACCATCCAAGGTGTTTTTTTGCAGCGCCGTACTTGCAGCACTTTTAAATTTGGGCATAAGCATTAATGATATAGACCCAAGCGGAATATTGGCATTCAGATTTCTCACAGGATTTTTCCTGGCGGGAATTTATCCTGTTGGAATGAAAATAGCTGCTGATTATTCTCAAAAAGGTTTGGGTAAATCTTTGGGATTTTTAGTGGGGGCTTTGGTGCTTGGCACCGCTTTCCCGCATTTATTAAAAACCATCACTATGGGCTTTCCCTGGAAATATGTTTTATATGCCACCAGCATCTTATCTTTTATTGGCGGAATGGTTGTTTTAGTATTGGTACCCGATGGGCCTTACCGCAAAATTGGACAAAAAATTAAATTAATGGCATTCCTTACGGGATTTAGGAACCGGAATTTCCGTTCTGTAGCATTTGGGTATTTCGGGCATATGTGGGAACTCTATACCTTTTGGGCTTTTGTGCCTCTAATGCTCTCAGCCTACAATAATTACTACCCCGAGGCAAATCTGAACGTTTCATTATACTCATTTATCATCATTGCTTCGGGTGGCTTGGCCTGTGTTTTAAGTGGTCTACTTTCTGACTACTTTGGCCTGAAAAGAATAGCTGCAACAGCCCTATTTTTATCTGGTGTATGTTGTATCGCTTCTCCCCTGTTTCTCTTTACTCATTCGCCTTTGCTATTCATCAGCTTCCTGTTTATTTGGGGATTGGCAGTTATTGCCGACTCTCCTTTATTCTCCACCTTGGTGGCTCAAAACGCACCGGAAGAATCAAGAGGGACTTCACTTACCATTGTGAATTGCATCGGTTTTTCCATTACCATCATCAGCATTCAAGTCATTAATTTACTTTCTGATAAAATTAGTCCTCAATATATTTACATGCTTCTTGCCATCGGGCCAATATTGGGGCTGTTTGCTTTATATAGTAAAACTGCTGTTCGGCATGTTCTGAAAGGCATGTCGAACTACAAATAAAATAGGATTTATAACTCCTTTATCATGTTCGTTCGAGATGCGCAAGGGCTAATATCTCGAACAGCAGGATTTGAAAGATTAATATTAACAAACATTTAACATGATGAAAAAATTACAATTCAAAGTAAATATCAATGCACCTATCAACAAGATATATGATTTTATGCTTGGCATTAACAGTAAATCAACTTATGAGCAATGG
>CAZFAE010000044.1:99-15917 GCA_964516035.1 uncultured Sphingobacterium sp. | reverse complement strand
CTCGTAAAGTCTTGATTACTAGTGTAGCGGGAACGAGAGTTGAACTCGTGACCTCAGGGTTATGAATCCTGCGCTCTAACCAACTGAGCTACCCCGCCAAAATCGCTTTTCAATTGGTTTGCAAATATAGTAGAAAATCCCTTTCTTTAGAAACAATTGGTAAATTTCAATTTGGAAATACCATCAAGAATCCAGATCATGGCAGAAAAGAAAAAATATACGCTTGAGTACGAAATAAAATCATCACCTAAAATACTCTATACTTTTTTAAGCGAACCTAATGGCCTTGCCCAATGGTTTGCCGATGATGTTAACTACAGAGACCAGGTTTATACTTTTACCTGGGATGGCGAGGAACAAAAAGCTAAACTACTCAGTATCAAGGAAAATAAATCAGTTAAATTCAAATGGTTAGACGATGAACCTCATTGCTATTTTGAGATGGAAATTGTGCAGGATGAATTAACCAATGATGTGGCTTTATCTGTAACTGATTTTGCAACTGATGATACCCTGGCCGACCGTAAATTAATTTGGGATAATCAGATTCAATATTTAATTAGCGTACTGGGTGCTTAGGGTTTAAATTCCCTATTTTTGTGTTGTGAAAAAACTTCACTATTTATTACTAAAAGCTTATATCAGGCCATTCATCGTCACTTTCTTTTTAGTGATGTTTATTCTATTGCTTCGTTTTTTATTCGTTTATATCGATGAAATAATCGGTAAGGGATTCGAATGGTACGTTATTTTGGAGTTGCTGATGTATGTGGCCGCTACCAATGTGGCTATGGCACTCCCCTTAGCTGTACTTCTTTCTTCCATCATGACCTTTGGTACGCTTGGTGAAAACTATGAACTGGTAGCCATTAAATCTGCCGGAGTTTCGTTAAGGCGGGCCATGTATCCGCTCATTTTTTTAATTGGTTTGCTGAGTTTGGGCGCTTTTCTGTTTTCAGATTACATGTTGCCGGTAGCCAATCTTAAAATGGGCTCCCTTTTATGGGATGTAAGGAATCAGAAGGCTGCCTTTTTAATTAATGAAGGGGTGTTCAATAATAGTATTCCCGGATACGCCATCAGGGTTGAAAAAAAAGACCCTGACGGACAGACTTTGCGTCAGATTGTAATTTACGATCGCCTCAATCCGAATGGGAATTTAAACGTGGTCATGGCCGATGAAGGTAAAATGTTCAAAACAGCGGATAATGCCTTTTTGATTCTGAAATTAAAAAACGGTATTCGTTACGAAGAAAGTTCTGGAGAGGGTACTTACAATCCTCGTCAAAGATTAATTCGCTCAAAGTTTAAAGAAACAGAACAGAAGTTTGATCTCTCCGGATTTAAAATGCAGCGAACGGACGAGAACCTATTCAAGGCTAATTATGCCATGATGAACATGAAGCAGTTGAGTTACTACCGCGATTCTATTGCTCAAAGGGCAGATAGCAGTAAAAAAACTATTTTCGATCTGGTAAAATCCAGATATAAAGTATTTGATACTACATTGGTTATGAGTACTAATGCCTCTTTGCCCAAAAAGCTGAATTCAAAATCTTTTATTGCCAATTTCCCGAAAGGAGAACAGGCGAACATTAAACGGACAGCCGGAGATTATATCCGGTCTGTGAAAGAAGTATTGAGTTCAAAATCAATAGACGCTGCCGATTATTCTAGTAAAATACGTCACTTTATGGTCGAATACAATCGTAAAATAACCCTGGCCGTATCTTGCATGGTACTCTTTTTTATTGGAGCACCCTTGGGTTCAATTATTCGTAAAGGAGGCTTAGGCTTGCCGGTGGTGGTATCGGTAATTTTCTTTTTGTTTTACCATATCATCTCTACCGTGGGTGAAAAATATGCAAAAGAAGGTGCTATTTCTCCCCTTTTAGGGATGTGGCTTGCTATTATTGTGCTTACTCCGCTGGCCGCATTTCTGACTTATAAAGCCAGTGCGGACTCTGTTTTATTTGACGCAGAATTGTATAAACGATGGTTTAAAAACTGGTTCACCAAGTCTAAAAATTAATATTGCGGCCATATTAGATTATGTCATTCCACTGACGCTTATTGTGTGTTGATGCCGCTTTTTGCCTTTATAATCCCTAAATTTGCATTGATTTTACAGTCCCGTTAAGTGGACTTTATTTAATCCCACAACATATGCTCAATACCATAGAAGAGGCTATTGCCGATATTAAAGCCGGAAAAGTAATTATCGTGGTTGATGATGAAGATCGTGAGAATGAAGGTGATTTTCTGACAGCCGCCCGAAATGCTACGCCCGAAGTAATCAATTTTATGGCTATTCATGGGCGTGGTTTAATTTGCGCACCTATTACAGAAGAACGCTGCGACGAATTAAATCTGGAACTGATGGTGGGTAAGAATACGGCTACCCACGAAACTAATTTCACCGTTTCGGTAGATTTGATTGGCAATGGCTGTACTACCGGTATTTCTGCTTCTGACCGATCTAAAACCATTATGGCCCTGATTAATCCGGATACCAGACGTGAGCATTTGGGCAGACCCGGACATATTTTCCCTTTGCGTGCTAAAGAAGGTGGGGTTTTGCGTCGTGCCGGGCATACAGAAGCTGCAGTAGATTTATCTAGAATGGCCGGATTTGAGCCTGCAGGAGTAATTGTAGAAATTATGAATGAAGACGGTGAAATGGCCCGTCTCCCTGATTTGTTGAAGATAGCTAAGAAGTTTGATCTCAAAATTATATCTATCGAAGATTTGATTGCTTATCGTTTAAGCAACGAAAGTTTAATTAAAAAAGAAGTTTCTATTCAATTACCTACCGAATGGGGCGATTTTACTATGGTTGCTTATACCCAAATTAATACCGGAGAGCAGCATTTGGCGCTTGTTAAGGGTAGCTGGGAGCCCAATGAGCCAGTTTTAGTAAGGGTGCATAGTTCATGTATTACCGGAGATATTTTTGGCTCTTGCCGCTGCGATTGCGGACCGCAATTACATGCAGCCATGCAATTGATTGAAGAAACCGGAAAAGGTGCGGTAATCTATATGAACCAGGAAGGTCGCGGTATAGGTTTAATCAATAAACTGAATGCCTATAGTTTGCAGGAAAACGGTTTCGATACCGTAGAAGCGAATCTTAAATTGGGTTTTGATATGGATCAGCGTGATTACGGTGTAGGTGCACAAATCATTCGCAGCCTGGGTATTACTAAAATGAAACTTTTGTCTAACAATCCAACCAAACGTGCCGGATTAATCGGTTACGGATTAGAAATAGTTGAAAATATTCCTATCGAGATAGCATCCAATAAACACAACGAGTCTTATTTGAAAACCAAACGGGATAAAATGGGACATCAGATTATGAAAGATAACTCCTAAAAAGGGTTAATTATTTTTCTGTTCTCCGTTTTCCTTTTTAGGATTCAGCATATCTTGTTTTAAGCGGTCTTCTTTTCTTTGTTTACCAATTAGGATTTTTAGGAATTCGCCAAAATTATCGAAATCGCGGCGATACACTAAACCCAGCGCACTTACATAATCCTGATCAGGGTTTAAGAAATTCCGATTGCTTAATCGGTTAGATGCCCGCAATACCAGACTTCCGTCTTTATTGATCAGATACTGGGCCTCAAAATCACTTACTACATCGTTTCCAATAACATCAAATTCGGTAATTGCCGAGCGACTGTCGGTTACTCCGCCACTTAAAATTAATCGGTCATTAAGTAATCTAACCGATGCGCTGGCTTCATTAAAAGACCGGATATTAAAATCAACAAAATTGAGATTTAACGATTCGGTTAAGATGTTATTTAGCTGATTAAAAGCGATTTCCGTACCCGCACTTAATACGGTAGAGTTAATTTGGGTACTGAGGTTAACGGTTCCGTTATCGGGTACAAAACTCCGCCGTACAATTAAATTCAGCGCTTGCTTATTTACGTTGTTTACATCATTTAGATAACCTTGTAAATCATCTTTAACTCTGGAGTCTTGAGGAAAATTAAGGTCAAAAGAAATATCAGGTTTCAATAAATTGCCACTCAAATTCATTACGGCCTCAGCCTGTACCCGACTTTCTGTAGCCGGTTGCCCGGCAGCAGTATACAATGGAGCCAGGCTGGTTCTAACGCCATAGGCTGCTTTTAAATTGATAACAGCGGCAGTTGGGTCACCCGTCCAGCGGATAGAACCCCCTTGGCTAATCTCAAATATTTTATTGATATAATCTTTGGCAGCAAATTCAAACTTACCCTGAGAAATCAGGTAATCGCCAAACATCTCAAAATCACCTAAAGTAGAAATACGTAAATCTAAATCGCCTTTTCCGCGGCCAGATAAACGGCCCAGAGATGTAAAGATATTGGCTTGTGAAGCTTCGTCAATACTTAAAGAAAAGTTCATCGTTAAACCCTTAAACACATTTTCTTTTCTTATTTTTTTGGTTGAATCTTTGCCCACAAATACGATGAAATCATTTTCGCCAATAGTTTCAGATGAGTTTAGAGGGATATTAAATAGGGTGCCTGCTTCGGTTTTGGCATCAATATTAATTCGCATGTTATCGGTAGGTCCATCAAAACTGAAAAATCCGGTAGTAAACGCCGTACCATAATAAGCCGAATTGTCTTTTGAAGTGGTATTTAAGGCCATAAAATTATTGGCCACCAGCGTTACATTAATATTTGGATTATTTGGATTTCGCATGTCAACCGTTCCGTTGGCCAATGCTACATTATTATTGATATCTCTAAGGCTTAAATCGTTTACATCAATCACCGTGTTTTTAACATTCAGTTTCTGATTGATTTTGTAATTGGTTTTAAGATAATTAACCGTTAAACTGGTATTTATCAGACTAATGTTGCCATTTACTTCAGGCTTAGCCGGCTGCCCGGTAATTTTTAAATCGCTGGAAATATTTCCTTTTAAATTTGACACCAATTTTTTGAGTATGGGTTCTAGAATGATAATCGGACTGTTATCCATTTTTACATCCAAATCCAGGTTGTTTTGTTTAGGGTCAGCATCATAGGTTCCCTGAATATCCATGGTTTTGATGCCCCGGTTTACAATGCTCATATCCAGGCTTGCCAACTTGGTATCGTTATCAAAATCAGCACCAAGGTTCAGATTGCCAATAAAATTATCGTTATAATCTAATGAGTCTATCTTGAGCGTAGAAGACAGCCGGATTTTTCCTGTAAGTGCCCTTAAACCGGCTTCTCCGTTTAGTTCTCCTTTGAGTTTGATGCCTGCAGCTTTTAGCAGAGAATTAATGGTAGTGAGCTTAAACTGCTTAAAGCCAACCTTCAATTCATCTGCAGGATTGGAAGATATAATACCGTTTGCTGTGATTAATTGATTGTTTCTGAATAAACCGAAATTATCAATGAGTGCCTTACCTTTATCAAATTTAATTTGGACCTTTTCCTGGATTCGCCAAACCTCTCGGTTAATCACTAGGTCTGATGGTAAGATGTTTAGCCGGGCCAGGCTATCTCCATTAAATTCTATGAGGCCGTTTAAGTCTAACTGGTTGCTGGCATCTTTATCAGAAAGTTTAACGTTTAGGCTAAGGCTGTCGTTTCTTAAAATATTGGCCACGTTGACGTTCAAAACAAACAAACTATCACTCAAATCGATTCGATCTGAAGTCAAGAAAATGTTCATCTGCTTATCTTCGGTAGTTTCATCAATAATCAGGTTGTTGGCCTTAATTTTTTGGTATTGGATGGTTTTGGCATAACCATTAATAGTAGAAACATTGCTGTCTGAAGCGAAAGTGCCATTCAAAACTGCACCACTCGGAATCTGTACATCTTTTACAAATAGAGAGATGGGTTCGAACTTTTTTAGGTTTAAATTCAGATCGAATTTCTGAGGTTTAAAAGCAACAATTTGAGTTTGTAACGAAGGGATGTATTTTTTCATTACCGACTTAAAATAAGAAGGCAAAGTCATTAAATCATATTTACCTTTCAAGCTTGCATCCAATAAGTCAGATTGAACCAGGATAGAACGTTTATCACCCAAACCTTCGGCTACGATATAAACAGAATCTACCGTATGGCTTTTTTCGAGATTTTTTAACAAAATGTTTTTAGCCAGAATTGTCCCTTGAATATTGTCTACTTTATTGCCGCTGAAATCGGTTTCTAAATCTGCATCAACCGTGATGGTATCTTTAGAAAAATGCAAAGCCAATAAATCTGCACCCCTAATTTCTGCACCAAATTTAAAAGTAGGCAGCTCTGGGTTCAGGTCCATTTGGCCTGCAAAATTCAGCTCAATATTTTGGTCGTTGATGCTAATATTACCATTAAAAATCCGCTGGTTTACCTGTCCGTTAACGGTAATGTCATGATATCGATATCGCTTATAATCCAGATAATCTAATGCTAAATCTAAGCGATTACTTAACTCTTCGAGTTTAAAACCACGTCCTGTAATTTGGGTTTTAAATGAAGTAGCGCCTAAATCGGCCTGACCAATTAAATTGCCAATATTAAAATCCAGAGCTTCAATATCGCCTTCATAAACCGGCACATTACGGGCATCTCGTTTTAGTTTAATGTCGGCATTTACTTGTCCTAAATCGGTATTAAATGCTCCTTTAGCTGCAAAATCGTGGGTGTATCCTTTAAAACTACCCCTAAAGTCAATAGTACCTAGTCTGCTAAATTCTTCGGGTAAAGCATTTTTGCTATTTCCCGTAATTCTTTGCAGGATAAGGTCGTAATCTTTTTTAGTGGTCGCCAGTTGATCAAAAGTCAATTCAAATACTGTATTTTTTAATTTTGGAAGTCCCTTAACACTAAAATCTCCTTTAATAAAAGTGTTATTCCCAGATTGAATAGTCAGGTTTTTGGCTTTGAGATGAGTTACATAACCCTGTATACCGCCATTTAATTTTACATCGATGTAGTTTTTGCTGAGTTCTGGCGCAAAATAGGCTACATCAGTAGAAAGCACACGGGAACGTACAAAATTCCCCTGCATAAATACCCGATTGTTAAAATGGTCGAAATCGTCGAAACTTTTAAATTTCATCACCAGGTAATTCCTGATGGTTGTTTTAGGGGTTAGCAGCAATAAGTTTCTAAGTTCTATCTGATTGCTATCTACCGTAGCTTTGGTACTCAGGTTATTGAGTACAAACCCAGACTGTTCTTTAAAACTCAAGTTTCTGATCTCGGCTTTTGCCAGGTGATTTTTGGTATCTAAACCCAGAAAAGTTCCTTTGATTTGGCTAACATGCAAATTGTTGAAATCAACGTAACCGGATTTTTTGGCAGATACAGCAGCCTGATTATGATATCTGAAATCAACTTCGTTTAGCACAATTTTGTTAAAAGAGATGTCGTAGGGTTTGCGGGCTTTTACTTCAGGTTTACCGGTATTGAAGTAATTGATAATAAAAGTGAGGTTGCTCTTTTTGTTTTTATATTTTTTGAGATAGAATTGGGCCTCATCCAGCTTGGCGGTACTCACCGAAATTTTACGTCTTTTTATCGATAATTGATTGATGTCAAGTGTTAATTTTTGAGCATAAAGCAGGGTGTCATGGTCTAAATCTTCAATCATTAATCCTTCCAGAACCAATGATTTAAACGGTTTGATATACAGGCTCGAAACGGCTACACGGGTTTTAAGCTCAGCAGAAAGATAAGCCGCAGCACGCTGAGCAACATAAGTTTGTACATTCTTAAATTGCAGAGAAAATAACAATGAAGCAAACATCAGCAAGAGTGATGTAATTACCCATAAAGTTATTTTTAATGCTTTTTTGATAGTTTTGTTTTTTAATTGAAGTTTAACAACAAATAACCATTACAGTTTTGGCTATAATTCTCGGAATAGAATCTTCTTGCGATGAAACCTCTGTCGCTATATGTGTAGACGGTGAAATTCGGTCTAATATTATTGCTAATCAGCTTATTCATGAGCGTTATGGCGGTGTTGTACCCGAATTAGCTTCAAGAGCGCACCAGCAAAATATTGTGCCGGCTATCCAAGAGGCTATTTCTGTTGCTAAAATAAGCAAAAATGAGGTAGATGCGGTAGCTTTTACCCGTGGTCCCGGACTTTTAGGCTCACTTTTAGTAGGTACTTCGTTTGCCAAGGGATTTGCACTGTCTAGAAATTTGCCTTTAATTGAGGTTAATCATATGCAGGCGCACATTTTGGCGCATTTTATTGACGACCCTAAACCTAAATTTCCATTTCTTTGCCTTACCGTTTCGGGGGGCCATACCCAGATTGTGAAAGTGAATGATTATTTCGACATGGAAATTGTTGGAGAAACCATGGACGATGCAGCTGGTGAAGCTTTTGATAAAACCGCAAAGATTTTAGGTTTGCCATATCCGGGTGGACCATTGGTAGATAAATACGCAAAAGAAGGTAACCCTTATGCTTTCCAATTCCCCGAACCTCAAATTCCGGGCTTGGGTTTTAGTTTTAGTGGATTAAAGACCTCTATTCTTTATTTTATTCAAAAGAACGTAAAAGCGGATCCTGACTTTATCTCTAAAAATTTACCCGACATCTGTGCCAGCGTTCAGCACCGCATCATTACCATTTTGCTGGCCAAATTGAAAAAAGCAGCCCACGAATTTAACATTCAGAATATTGCCATTGCCGGGGGCGTTTCGGCCAATTCGGGTTTACGTAATGCCATCCAAAATTTAGCCGAAACTAATGGCTGGCGGGTTTTTATTCCAAAATTTGAATACTGTACCGATAATGCTGCCATGATTGCCATTGCCGGTTACCATAAATTTTTAAAACAAGATTTTGTAGGGCAGGATATTGCGCCGTTGGCCAGAATGGCATTTTAATTTGCTAATGAGTTGATTAGTTAATTTGTTGATTCCCCTGCGATTGGTGTTTTCACCAAACCGTTTTATTGTGGATATAGTTATGGTGCGGTGATAACACCGACCATAGTATATTTTATTTATAGCCCACGGTTGTAACCGTGGGCTATAATGGCGCTAAGAGTTCATAATGGTTTCAACCATTTATTAATGGTGCCGTGTTTTAAAATAAAAAAAGCCCCGACTTTCGTTCGGGGCTTTTTGTTTACTGTTTTGACTAATTATTCCGGTTGAACCGCTAATTTATCACCGGTTACCACTTCTTTAATTTTGGCTTCCAATTCATCCATCAAATCCGGATTTTCTAATAAAAGCTGTTTTACGCCATCACGTCCCTGGCCTAATTTGGTATCGCCATAGCTAAACCATGAACCGGCTTTTTTTATGATTTCATATTCAACACCTAAATCGATAATCTCACCGGCTTTAGAAATACCTTCGCCAAACATGATATCAAACTCAGCAATACGGAAAGGAGGTGCTACTTTATTTTTTACAATTTTCACTTTTACACGGTTCCCAGATACCTCGTCAGAATCTTTAATTTGTGCAATACGGCGGATATCTAAACGCACCGAAGCGTAAAACTTAAGGGCATTACCACCGGTAGTAGTTTCAGGGTTGCCAAACATTACCCCAATTTTTTCACGTAATTGGTTAATGAAAATGCAGCAACATCCGGTTTTAGCAATGGTTCCGGTTAGCTTACGCAATGCCTGCGACATTAAACGGGCTTGTAATCCCATTTTAGAATCGCCCATTTCGCCTTCAATTTCGGCTTTAGGTACCAAGGCCGCTACAGAGTCAATTACAATAATGTCAATTGCTCCAGAACGGATTAAATTATCGGCAATTTCCAAGGCCTGCTCGCCATTGTCTGGCTGAGAAATTAATAAGTTTTCAACGTCTACACCTAATTTCTGGGCATAGTATTTATCAAAAGCATGTTCCGCATCAATAAAAGCAGCAATACCGCCTTGTTTTTGGGCTTCGGCAATTACGTGAGTAGCCAAAGTGGTTTTACCAGACGATTCCGGTCCGTAAATCTCAATTACACGGCCTTTAGGCAAACCGCCAATACCTAATGCAATATCTAACCCGAGTGAACCGGTAGAAATAGATTCAATAGGTTCAACAACATTGTCACCCAGTTTCATTACCGCACCTTTACCGTACGATTTTTCTAATTTATCCAGCGTTAATTGTAAAGCTTTTAATTTATCCGTATTGCTCATATTTTTAGTTTAAGGAATTCAAAAGTAATTAAATATTATAAAATGCTAAAAATTTTATCAAAATATTTTCAACATTATTTTTAAATGCTTAGTTTTTGGAGTATTCGCCCCGTCTTTTTCTTTTCTTTTAGCTTCTTTAGTGCCTCTTTTTTACGTAAAGCTGCTTTTTCTGCTTTTAATAAAGCTGCCTCAGTATTTTGCTGCTCATAGTATTTACAAAACCAGCTAATGGGGCATTGCTCGCATTTGGGCGTTCGGGCCAGGCAAATATAACGGCCATGCAGAATGAGCCAGTGGTGAGCCACAAATATTTTATCCTGAGGTAAATATTTAACCAACTGTTTCTCTACTGCAAGCGGTGTTTTAGCATTAGTAGTTAGTCCTAAACGGTTAGCCACCCTAAAAACATGAGTATCTACGGCCATAGCCGGGGCATTAAACACTACCGAAGCAATTACATTTGCTGTTTTTCGGCCTACACCGGGCATTTTTTGCAAATCATCAATAGAAGAAGGCACTACACTGCCAAACTCATTAATTAAGATGTTGGCCATGCCTACTAGGTGTTTGGCTTTATTATTTGGATAGCTTACGCTGCGTATATAGTTAAACACTTCATCAGATGTGCTTGCAGCCAAACTCTCAGGGTCGGGAAAACGTTCAAATAATTTAGGTGTTACCTGATTGATTCTTTTATCCGTACACTGTGCAGATAAAATAACGGCCACTAATAATTCGTAGGGATTGTTGTAATGCAGTTCGGTTTCTGCATTGGGCTGATGCTGTGAAAAATGGTCGACAAATGCCTGATAGCGTTCTTTTCTAAGCATAGCCAAATATAAGGAAGAACCTCCAATTTCTTAATTTTTTAATTACCTCAAACGTGCGTAAGTCAGAATATTTTTAATAATCATTTCTGAAGGTTCTCGCAACAACTGATCTAACTCCAATTGGATAGACTGTAGAAATTTTTGCTCATCCTGATGCAAAAAATCCTCTTCATTAGCCGCCGGGCCATGGTCAATTAGGTTAGGATTGGAAGGGTTAACAGTTCTAATCATGAGCAAATATTTAATTTAGAAACGTAAGATACAGCAGAAATATTTTACCGTTTATCTTTTTTCTAAAAAAAACTTTGCCTAACTCTTTAAAACAAGCTCTTTGTCTGCCATCATTTTACGTAAATTGTTGAGTGCATAACGCATTCTGCCCAGTGCCGTATTGATGCTTACGTTGGTAATATTGGCAATGTCTCTAAAGTTCATTTCGCCGTAATGACGCATAATGAGCACTTCTTTTTGCTCTGCAGGCAAAAGCTGAATCAGTTTTTTTAAATCGCGATGTGTTTGCTCTTTCACCATTTTATCTTCCATGCTTTCATCGTAAAACTTCAATACATCAAAAATATCGAAACCTTCAATGTTGGTGATTACGGGCGTTCTTTTCTCTTTACGGAAATAATCTATCACCAGGTTATGCGAAATCCGGATTACCCAAGGCAAAAACTTGCCCTCTTCGTTGTATTTGCCCGCTTTTAGCGTATTAATAACCTTAATAAAAGTTTCCTGAAAAATATCCTCGGCCAAATAAGAATCTTTAACCAGCAAGTAGATAGAAGTGTAAATTTTAGATTTATGCCTTCTGATTAACTCCTCGAGGCCATTATGCTGGCCCTGAATAAAGTTGCGAATCAATTCCTGGTCGGTTTTCTGTTGAATTTTAATAGGACTAATCATATTTGTTTCGATTTAATTTGAGAGTTCAAAAATTTAAGAGTAACACGTTTCCTATACTTTTCTTTTTTCTAATGATTTGTTCAGATAAACCAATTATTCTGCCAATATCAAAGAAAACTACCTTTCGATGCTAGAGAGAACCGACGATAGACGTATTTTAGCCGACGAAATGCATTATTATCCGACGAATGGTTTTTGGCCCCGGTAAAACATTTCCATTTTTAGCAAATCATGATGAGTAAAGCAGCAGAACAAGACCCCCAAAAACACATCCTTATTAAAGGTGCCCGGGTACACAATCTGAAAAATATAGATGTGGCAATTCCCAAAAACCAACTGGTGGTTATTACCGGTATGTCTGGTTCAGGGAAGTCTTCGCTAGCATTTGATACCTTATATGCCGAAGGGCAAAGACGGTATGTAGAGAGCCTTTCTTCTTATGCCCGCCAGTTTATGGGCCGCATGAATAAGCCCGAAGTAGATTATATCAAAGGCATTGCACCGGCCATTGCCATAGAGCAGAAAGTAATTACCAGCAACCCCCGTTCTACGGTGGGTACCTCAACAGAAATTTACGATTACCTTAAACTCCTGTTTTCCCGAATTGGGAAAACCATTTCCCCGCTAACGGGTAAAATAGTAAAGAAAGATACCGTAACCGATGTGGTGAACTTTTTTACCACCTTGCCCACAGATACCCAGGTAACGGTGATGTGCCCTTTATACCCGCACAATAACCGCAGCCTGAAAGAAGAGCTGGCCGTATTGCTGCAAAAAGGATTTTTACGCGTGGTATATCGCGGTAGCTTAGCCAAAATTGAAGATTTATTGGAAGATGAAGCTATTGGCGACGAAAAGCTCAGCGACGAAAAACAAGTAAGCATCATCATCGACCGTTTGAGCGTAAACCTCGAAGATGAAACCCTAAGTCGCCTAGCCGACTCTGTGCAAACCGCATTTTTTGAAGGCAAAGGCGATTGTGTACTGGATGTAAAAGGCGAAATTCATTCTTTTTGCGACCGTTTTGAGCTGGATGGGATCAAATTTGAAGAACCCAGCCCCAATTTTTTCAGTTTCAATAACCCATACGGCGCCTGCAAAAAATGCGAAGGTTACGGTAAAGTAATGGGTATAGACGAAGATTTGGTCATCCCTGATAAAAGCAAATCGGTTTACGATGGTGCCATTGCGCCCTGGCGTGGCGAAAAAATGAGAGAATGGTTAGACCAGCTCATTAAAAATGCCCTGCAGTTCGATTTCCCCATTCACCGGGCAGTTAACCAGCTCACGCCAGAACAAAGAGAATTATTATGGACAGGTAACAAATATTTTAGTGGGCTTAACCAATTTTTTAAGTATCTCGAAGAGCAAACCTATAAAATACAATACCGGGTGATGCTATCGCGATACCGGGGAAAAACCAATTGCCCCGATTGCAAAGGCAGCCGTTTGCGCCCCGATGCCACTTATGTTAAAATTGCCGACAAATCCATTACCGATGCCGTTTTAATGCCCTTAGACCAGGCTTTAAACTTCTTTAAAACCTTAAATCTCGAGGCCAACGACCAAAAAATCGCGAAGCGCCTCTTAATGGAAATCACCAACCGCATCCAGTTTTTAAACGATGTGGGTTTGGGTTATCTCACCTTAAATCGCCTTTCAAATACCCTTTCGGGAGGAGAATCGCAGCGCATTAACCTGGCCACCTCTTTGGGTAGCTCATTGGTAGGCTCTGTTTATGTTTTAGACGAACCCAGTATTGGATTGCATCCGCGGGATACCCAGCGTTTAATTGGCGTATTAAAATCCTTACGGGATGTAGGCAATACCGTTTTGGTAGTAGAGCACGAAGAAGAAATTATGCGTGCCGCCGACCACCTTATTGATATTGGCCCATTTGCCGGAACTCATGGCGGAGAATTGGTTTTTAGCGGCACTTTCGACGAAATTTTAAAAGACCCTAAAAGCCTGACCGGTAAATATTTAAGCGGAGCCGAAGCCATCGAAATACCCAAACAGCGTCGCAAATGGAGCGATTTTGTGGAAGTAAAAGGCGCCCGAGAAAATAACCTCAAAAACATCGATGTTAAATTTCCGCTTCACGTACTCACCGTAGTAACCGGCGTTTCCGGTTCCGGAAAAACATCTTTGGTAAAACGCATTTTACAACCCGCTATACAAAAAGCCATTGGCAATTATTCTGGCGAGCAAACCGGGGTTTACGATAGCTTGGAAGGAGATTTTGAGCAAATAGAACAGGTAGAAATGGTAGACCAAAATCCCATTGGCCGTTCATCACGCTCTAACCCGGTAACCTATGTTAAAGCCTGGGACGAAATTAGAAATTTACTGGCCAACCAGCCAGCTGCCAAAGCCGCCGGCCTAAAACCATCGGCATTCTCTTTTAACGTAGAAGGTGGCCGCTGCGACGTGTGCCAGGGCGAAGGCGAAGTAAAAGTAGAAATGCAGTTTATGGCCGATATTTTTCTGCCCTGCGAATCATGCGATAGCCGACGCTTTAAACAACATGTGCTCGATATCAGCTATCGCGAAAAAAACGTGGCCGACATTTTAGACCTCACCATAGACGAAGCACTAAATTTTTTCGTAGATGAACCTAAAATAATTAGTAAGCTGCAACCCCTGGCCGATGTAGGATTGGGTTATGTGCATTTAGGCCAATCGTCAAATACCCTTTCTGGTGGCGAAGCCCAGCGCATCAAGCTGGCCTCATTTCTGGTAAAAGGCCATCAGGCTAAAAAAACACTATTCATTTTTGATGAGCCTACCACCGGACTCCATTTTCACGATATCAAAAAACTATTAAAATCTTTTGATGCCCTAATCAACCAGGGCAATTCCATTTTAGTAATCGAACACAATATGGATGTGATTAAATGTGCCGATTGGATTATAGATATTGGTCCCGAAGGCGGCGATACCGGCGGAACCTTGGTATTTGAAGGCCTGCCCGAAGACATCATCAAAGAAAAAAAATCGTATACCGGCGCCTTCCTAAAAGAACGATTTTAAAATTTAAATACCCCCAATTTGTTTTGGGGGCTTTTTAAAAATTAGCATCTTTGGCCAAATCGGATTAATCCGTTAAAAAATAAATATGCTCTTATTCACCTTTCTGGTAGGTCTGCTCATCAATGCCATCGGTTACGTTCCACCCGGAAACATCAACCTTAGCGTAGCACAGCTCACCGTAAACAGGGGCATGCGCCAGGCTTGGTATTTCATCCTATCTTTTTCTATTGTTGAGGTTTTTTTCACCTTCGGCATGATGCATTTTGCCCGCTGGATGTCGGGCGATATCAACCTCGAAACCTCCGTAAAACAAATAAAAATAGACACCCTTACCGATGGGTTTATGATACTCATGTTCCTGGTAATGGGCACCATTACCTGGGCAAGCCGTAATAAAATGCCCAAAACCAACCAAACCGCTAAAAAAGGCAGCAGCGTATTTTACGGCATCGTTTTAGGCATATTAAACCCCGTTCAAATACCCACCTGGATATTTTTCGGCAATTATGTCATCCTGCACCAATGGATACAAACCGACCAACTATCCCTCATTATTTTCAGTATCGGCTCAGGTATCGGCTCGGCCATAACGCTGTATGGTTACGCCCATTTTGCCCGCTACATCAAAGAAAAATTCACCTTAAGCACCCACCTCATCAACCACAGCATAGCCATATTCTTATTTACCCTGGCCTTTTTTCTGGTGGTAAAATTGGGTTATCAACACTATTTGTAAATAATTTTTTAGCAAACCAGCGGACTTTGCAATCAACTACTGCAGTCCCGCTTTACGCTCCTTTGGCCTTTGGCCAAACCGCTGCAATCGGGTTTAGTTAACAAGGTATTTAGTGGTGGCACGACTCAAAGTCGTGCCACCACTATTCCTAACTGTCCGTAGTCTTGAGGTTTAGGCTTATGTATTTGGGACTACGGCT
>CAZFAE010000044.1:0-89 GCA_964516035.1 uncultured Sphingobacterium sp. | reverse complement strand
TTTTGTTTTTTTTTCCTCTTTGTTTTTTGGGGCCCCCCCCCCCCCCCCCCCCCCACCACTATGCTAAGCTGTCCGTAGTCTTGAGGTTT
>CAZFAE010000043.1:8300-16302 GCA_964516035.1 uncultured Sphingobacterium sp. | reverse complement strand
AACTCCTTTAAAGGCAAGGCCAATACCGGCATGCTGCTTGGAGATGCCGAAGTGCCCGATGGTACCTATTACTATATCTTAAACGTATTTAATCCTACTACTTCAAAAACGGAGATATTTAAAGGATTTTTTGTAGTTAAACGTAAATAAATTAGCCGTGAAAGCACGTATTTATATCACTTCGCTCGTTTTTGTTTTGTTCTTAGGGCACAGCGTTTATGCTCAGTTATGGGTTCAAAGAGCCATGTATTCGCAATATCAATTTAATGGCCTGGCAGTTAATCCTGCTTTTTCGGCCACCGAACAGCAGGGTAGGGTTACAGCCCTTACCCGGCATCAGTGGGTGGGTTTTGACGGTGCTCCTCAAACGCAAACTATAAGTGGGTATATGACGCTGCCCAACGAAAAAACTTCTGTTGGGGCCATGTTTATCCACGATAAGTTGGGTGTGGATAACGAACAGGCATTTTTTCTAAGCCTGGCCCAACGAGTGCAGCTTTCTGCAACAGGTTACCTGGCTGCCGGTTTTGCCACTGGTATTGGTTATTATTCTGAACATTTTAGTGAGCTGGCCGAAGATGATCCCGGAATTATAAACGACCCTGTTTTTGCAAATGATCAGTCTACTTGGCGTAGCAATTTGGGTTTGGGTTTAATGTATTTTGACGACCGCTGGGATGTAGGTATTTCGGTGCCTTATCTGGCTAAATTTAATTTAGGCTCATCAAGTAGTTCAACCTCGCTTAAGACTCTTCGTTCTGATTATTATGTGATGGCCAGCTACCGGTTTAAGGCCAATGATTATATCAAACTTAAACCGAGTGTATTTTTAAAACATACTTCGGGCGTGCCTTTGCAATTTGATGTCAATATGAATGCGTACATCGAAGAAAAAGGCTTATGGTTGGGCCTGGGTTACCGCTCTATGGCGGCAGTAATGGCCATGTTTCAGGTTAAACTGAATGATAAAATTCAATTGGGCTATTCTCATGATTTTATGACCAATATTCGATCGAAATATCAGATGGGTACACACGAAATCATGCTAAACTATCGTTTTAAAGGAGGTAAAAGACCTTATAATGCCAACGATTTTAGATTTTAGCCATGCATACTAAACCAAAAGTGCTTTTTGTTGACGATGATTTATTGCTTATTAAAGCAGTTGAACTAATTACCCGTAGCTCAGACTTTGATTTTCGTTTAACCACCTCGGTAGATGAAGCCCGACGGATGTTGCGCACCGAAGAGTTTCAGATTGTTTTTTCTGATTATCATATGCCGCTTTGCAATGGCGTAGATTTTTTAGCCGAAGCAGCGTACTTTTCTCCAAAGTCAGTCAGGATATTAGTTTCGGCAAGTTTAAAAGACGAACTGGCAAAGCTGTCGCTTGAGGAAAATCATATTTTTACTTTTCTTAAAAAGCCTTTTGGCCGCGATAGTTTTAATGAACGCTTGGCCGAAGCGGTAAAAGAATTAGCTAAAGAATCTAATTAAACTACAATTCTGAGCTTAGCAAATTTGAGTAATAATTGCTTTTGGCCTAATTCTTTAAAAAAAATGGTGGCTTTCAAGTCCGGTTTATTGCCTTCTAATTGCAGTACTTTCCCAAAGCCGAAACGTTCATGTTCTACTTCCATGCCTGCCTGTAAATTGCTGGTATCTGAGGGTGCAAAACCTTCGCTGGGTACATGCGCTTTGGCTAATAAAGATTTTGTTTTAGGGATAACTGATGCGGGTTTTGGTTTAGAATAACTTTCTTTATCTTTTTGCTGCCAGGTTGAACGTTCATCATCAAAAAAGCTTGAATTGTTAGATTTTTGTGCAACCTTAAAATCTAAATCGAGGTATTGAGGGGCTATTTCTTCGATAAAACGGCTGGGTTCGCAATTGGTAAGCGTTCCCCAGCGGTAGCGTGAGGTAGCATAGCTGAGCGTTAGTTTTTTCTCTGCACGGGTAATGGCTACATAAAACAAGCGCCGCTCTTCTTCCAGGTCTGTTCTTGAACTCAACGACATTTGAGAGGGGAACAGATTTTCTTCTAAACCTACCACATATACATGCGAAAATTCTAAACCCTTGGCCGAGTGAATGGTCATGAGTGAAACCGTATCTGCATCTGGATTTTTGTCCTTATCGTCATTGGTGAGCAATGCGATATCCTGCATAAAAATATCCAGGCCTTTTTCTTCAATATCTTCGCGTTCAGCAAACTCTTTGATCCCGTTAAGGAGTTCCTGAATGTTTTCATAACGGCTTAATCCTTCTACAGATTTATCGTCGTGTAACTCTTTTAACAAATTACTGTGTTGGGCAATATGCAAAGCGGTATCGTAAGCATTATGTGTTTTGGCTAATGCCTGAAAACTCTGAATTAAGGTGGCGAAATTGGCCACTGCTCCTGCACTCCTCGAATCTAAGTACTGATGCGCATGGCAAACCACTTCCCATAAAGTAATTTGATGCTGGTCTGCAGCAACAATAATGCGGTCGAGTGAAGTGTCACCAATTGCCCGTCTGGGATAGTTGATTACCCGTTTTAAGGCCTCTTCATCGCTAGGGTTAAAAGTGAGACGGAAATAAGCAATCAGGTCTTTGATCTCTTTGCGCTGGTAAAAAGATAAACCGCCATATATTTTATAGGGAACATTTAATTTCCGGAGAGCCTCTTCCATTGCCCTCGATTGGGCATTGGTGCGGTAAAGAATAGCGAAATTTTGGTAGCGCAAACCTTTGAGGGCATGTTCTTCTGCAATAGATTCGGCCACAATTTTACCTTCTTCATTATCACTAAATGCCCGTGATACCTTTATTTTATCGCCGGTTTCGTTTTTAGAATAAACTGTTTTTTGAAGCTGATTTTTATTATTGGCAATTATGCTATTGGCCACTTCTACAATATTTTGGGTAGAGCGGTAGTTTTGCTCTAATTTAAACACCTTTAAATCAGGATAATCTTTCTCGAAATTTAAGATGTTTTGGATATTGGCGCCCCTAAAGGCATAAATACTTTGAGCATCATCTCCAACCACACAAATATTTTCGGTAATGGCCGCTAATTTTTTTACAATAAGGTATTGAGAAAAGTTGGTATCCTGGTACTCGTCAACCATGATGTATTTAAAGCGGTTCTGGTACTTGTAGAGTACTTCCGGATGTTCTCTAAGCAATACATTGGTTTTGAATAATAAATCGTCAAAATCCATAGCCCCGGCCTTAAAGCAGCGCTGGGTGTAAGTCTGGTAAATTTCGCCCAGTTTTCCTCGACCCGATGATTGGTCTTCGCTCTGAATTTGTGCACTTTGCAGGTATTCTGCCGCAGATATTAAATTGTTTTTGGCGCTGGATATGCGGTTGTAAACAAAGTTGGCATTGTAGAGCTTGTCATCCAACTGCATTTCTTTTAAAATGGAACGGATCAGACTTTTGCTATCGTCGGTATCGTAAATGGTAAAATTGCTTGGATAACCTATTTTTTCGGCCTCTACTCTTAATATTTTGGCAAAAACAGAGTGAAAAGTACCCATCCAGCAGTTTTTGGCTTCTGCGCCTACCACATCCAAAATACGCTCACGCATGCCTTTGGCGGCTTTGTTGGTAAAGGTGAGCACCAGGATATTAAAAGGATCGACTCCGTTTTTGATAAGATGCGCCACCCGGTAGGTAATTACCCGGGTTTTACCAGAGCCCGCACCAGCTACAATCATTACCGGACCTCCGGTTTGTTCAACAGCTCCTCTTTGCGAGGGATTCAATCCACTTAAATACTCCAAAATCTTGCGCTTCTTATTATTCTGCTAAATTAGGAAATGCGGCTTATAATTGAGGCGTCTCTGCAATTTTTTAGTCAGACTTTTCTCCGCTTAAGTTGGGCGCCTGCGGATTATTCAGCATTTCATTCAGGCGATGAATCCTGTCATCCATTTGATTGATACAAATTCGCATTTTTTCTATCAAATCCTGATGTTCAATCAACTTATCTTCTTCTAAAATCATCAGGCCTTTCATACTGGCAACAGGTCCTCGTATTTCATGAGATAGATGAGCAGAGTATTCCGATAATTTTTGATTTTTGATGCGCAGATCTATTGTTCTTTCATTAATCAGCTCCTCTAAATGTAAATTAATGCGGTTTAGATTGTCTTTTTGAATGCTTACTTCTTTGTTTAAACGGGTAAGCTCTTTATTGCTTTTAGCTTTTCTCCGCATGCTTCTTGTTAAAAGAATAATTACGGCGATAGACATGAAAGTTACTATAATGGTAGAAATGAGTATGATGGTGCCTTGCCTTTGCCTAAGTGTAATTAATTCGTTCTCTTTTTGAAGCTCTTTTTGTTTAAACTGCATTTGAAGCAGACCTATTTTGGCCGATTCGCTATTGCGATAATGAATACTATCCTGTTTATAAACCATACGTAGATAATACAGCGCCTTTTCGAAGTTTTTAAGTTGATATTCTAATTCATAAGAAGTGTACTGATAATCGTAAATGAGCTTTTTGTCTTTTACCAATTTGGCGAACGTTAAACCTTCATTTAGGGTGTTTGCAGCCTTTTTGAATTCTTTTTTTAGGATATAAACAGAAGTAAGGGTTAGATTAATACTGGCAACAATGCCATTTAAATCCTGTGCTTTAGCTTTCTTGTTGGCCTCGAGAAGTAAATCCTCCGCTTCTTTCAGTTGGTTCAGTTCATGATAAATTTTGCCCCTGTTTTGTAGGCCATGTATTATGCCAATCAGATTTCCCGTCTGTTTGTAGTAGGCGTCCCCCTTTTCATAATAAGAAAGTGCCTGTGTGTATTTTTTCTTCCGGACATAAATATTGCCAATATTCAAAAAAAGATTCCCCATCAAATCTTTATCGCCCAGTGTTTTACCTAGTTCTAGTGCCTCATTAAAATAATCTAATGCCTTGTCATAATCTGCCAGAAGATATAAGTTGCCAATATTGTTCAGCACTTTTGCCTGCCCTAATCTATTGTGCTCTGTTTTAAAAATGCTTAATGAAGTTAAATAATCTGCAATGGCGTTTTCTGTTTGATTGAGATAGTATTTAGAAATACCCCGAATGCGATAAGCCTCTGCTTCGCCATTTTTGTAGCCAATGCTTTTGGCTATTTTGAGCGCCTGATCGGCATAGGCTAAGCTTTGTTCAGAATTGTTTAAGCGGTTATCGTATCCTTTCTTATTTAAATCAATTACGGCGTTAGAATCGGCTACGGCTTCGAATAAATCATTTTTTACCTCAATGGCTAATCCTGTAAAAGGAAGACTTATGATTAGCCCAATACAACACCCAAACCCAAAAACAAGCAACTTCATTGTGTGCGAGATTATTTATCAATCACTATAAAATTATAATTTATAATTAATAAATAAGTTACAATGAAGTAATATATTGTGTCAAATCGCTAATAATTCGTTAATAGAAATTTTATTTCTTTGAAAATCAATGATTTATAACAATTTACGAAAAAATATTTTGATAATATTAATAATGTATTTATATTTATAATATAAATAAGAAATAATTAAAAAATAAATTTTTAAATTAAAATAATAAAGCCATGAAAAAATTACTATTTTCTTTGATTCTTGTTTCTGTTATTGGTGCATTTTCTTGCAAAAAAGATGAAAGCACCCAACCTCAAAAGTCTAGCAATAATGTGGTTTCTGATAAAAGAGATTTAGGTACCGGAGACTGATACTCAATCTGCGAACTGAGGCGATGAAAAGGGAATGGGGCTTTGAGCTTCTTTCCCTTTTTTATTTTCCAATTACATAATCTCCTTTATCCTTCTCGTGTATTTGATATATTTGTGATAAACTCAAACTCATGCAAGAAATAAAGAAATACGTAGCCGAACATAAACAACGCTTTTTAGACGAATTGTTTGAATTATTGCGTTTCCCATCCGTTAGTGCCGACCCGGCTTACCATGCTGATGTATTAAAAACCGCCGATTTTGTAGCTCAAAAATTAAAAGATGCCGGAGCAGATCAGGTAGAAATTTGCCAAACAGCAGGTTACCCCATTGTTTATGGCGAGAAAATGATTGACCCTGCAAAACCAACCGTTTTGGTTTATGGTCATTACGACGTACAGCCTGCAGATCCTTTAGAGTTATGGAATACGCCTCCTTTTGAGCCCACCATTCGCGATGAGAAAATTTACGCCCGTGGTGCCTGCGACGATAAAGGACAGTTTTACATGCATGTTAAAGCTTTTGAATTGATGATGCAAACCAATTCTTTGCCTTGCAATATCAAGTTTATGATAGAGGGCGAAGAAGAAGTAGGTTCTAGCAACCTGGGGATTTTTGTTGAAGCCAACAAAGAAAGATTGAAATCAGATGTGGTGTTAATTTCAGATACCTCCATGATTAGTATGGAAAATCCTTCTCTTGAAACCGGCTTGCGTGGTTTATCTTATTTAGAAGTAGAAGTAACCGGCCCTAACCGCGATTTGCATTCCGGTGTTTATGGTGGTGCAGTAGCTAACCCGGCAACCATTTTGGCACAATTAATTGCCTCATTACACGATGAAAATAATCATATCGCTATTCCAGGTTTTTACGATGATGTTTTAGAATTAACTTCTGCAGATCGCGAAGCGCTAAATAAAGCACCCTTTGATTTAAACGAGTATAAAAAAGATTTAGGTGTAGATGAAGTATGGGGCGAAAAAGGATACACCACGCTTGAACGTACCGGAACACGCCCAACATTAGAGGTAAATGGCATTTGGGGAGGTTATATTGGCGAAGGTGCAAAAACCGTTTTGCCATCAAAAGCATCGGCTAAAATATCCATGCGTTTGGTGCCTAACCAGCAATCAGATAAAATCACCAAATTATTTACCGACCATTTTTTAACAATTGCGCCTAAAACGGTGAAGGTAAAAGTAACTCCTCACCATGGCGGCGAACCGGTGGTCACCCCAACCGATAGTGTGGCTTACCGTGCTGCACAAAAGGCCATTGCCGAATCTTTTGGCAAAGATCCCATCCCTACCCGTGGTGGCGGTAGTATTCCAATTGTGGCTTTATTCGAAAAAGAATTGGGAATTAAAACCGTTCTCATGGGATTTGGTTTAGATAGTGATAACCTGCATTCGCCAAACGAGAAATACGATATCGCTAATTATTATAAAGGCATCGAAACCATTCCTTTGTTTCACAAGTATTTTACTGAACTAAGTAAATAGCTTGAGTTGTGAGTTGTAGGTTATAAGTTGTGGGCATTCTTACAACCTAAAACCTACAACTTTCAACCCATAACAACCCGTAAATCCAAAAATGTCAAACTCCCTCATCCACGAAACCTCGCCCTACTTATTGCAGCATGCCAATAATCCGGTAGCCTGGTATCCTTGGGGAGAAAAAGCATTAGCTAAGGCCAAAGCAGAAAACAAGCTTATCCTGGTAAGTATTGGTTATTCGGCTTGCCATTGGTGCCACGTAATGGAGCACGAAAGCTTTGAAGATGAAGCCGTTGCCGAAATTATGAATGCTCATTTTGTGTGCATCAAAATAGACCGCGAAGAGCGCCCGGACATCGACCAAATTTATATGTATGCCGTTCAGCTGATGACCGGCAGCGGAGGTTGGCCACTCAATTGCATTTGCCTGCCAGACCAGCGCCCCATTTATGGCGGAACTTATTTCAAAAAAGAAGACTGGAAACAACTATTACTCAATTTGGCGGCATTTTGGGCAGAAAAACCTGTCGAAGCCGAAGAATATGCGCATAAACTAACCGAGGGCATCCGCGAAAGCGAAAAAATAAAATTTGTAGAACAGGCTGCCGATTACACCCAAAAAGATTTAAAAGCCATTTGCGAACCTTGGAAAGCGTATTTTGATTGGGAAGAAGGAGGCTATAACCGTGCCCCTAAATTCCCTTTGCCCAATAATTGGCAATTTATGCTGCGCTATGCGCACCTGATGCAAGACGAACAAGCCGATGCCATTACGCATTTTACCTTGCAAAAAATGGCTTT
>CAZFAE010000043.1:0-8200 GCA_964516035.1 uncultured Sphingobacterium sp. | reverse complement strand
GATAGCGAAGGCGTAGAAGGTAAGTTTTATACTTTTAGTAAAGCAGAAATTTTTGCCCTTTTGGGCGATGATGCCGAAATCTTTTCTATTTATTATAACCTTACCGCTGATGGTAATTGGGAAGAAGAAAACATCAATATTCCGCTACGCAAAGAAAATGATGAGGCTTTAGCAGAAAAGCTGGGTATTCCGGTTTCGGAATTGTTGCAATCCGTTCAAAAATCTAAAGAAATCGTTTTTGCTTATCGCGAAAAGCGAATCAGACCCGGACTTGACGATAAAATTCTGGCCGCCTGGAATGGTTTGATGCTTAAAGGCTATGCCGATGCCTACCGTGTTTTTGGAGAAGAACGATTTTTAGCTTCAGCCATCAAAAATGCTAGATTTATTTTAGCAAAGATGCGTTCCGAAGATGGTGGATTGTATCGCAATTATAAAGCTGATAAAGCCAATATTACAGCATTTTTAGATGATTATGCGATGGTAATAGAAGGTTTAATTAGTTTATACGAAGCTACCTTTGACGAAAAATGGTTAAACGAGGCAAGAGCCCTGTCTGAATACGCCATTACCCATTTTCATGATGAAGCCAGCGGAATGTTTTTCTATACTTCCGATTTAGGCGAAACGCTGATTGCCCGCAAGCAAGAAATTATGGACAATGTGATTCCCGGTTCAAACTCCACAATGGCCAATAACTTGTTTAAACTGGGCCATTTTTTCGATCATCAAGCGTATTTAGATCTAGCCGTCCAAATGTTGCGTAATGTGCATCCACAAATAAAAACTTATGGTTCTGCTTATTCCAATTGGGCTAATTTATTGTTAAACGAGGTGTTTGGTATGTATGAAATTGCCATAACCGGTCCAGATTTTCAATCCCAGCGTCAGGAAATAGAGGAATATTATATTCCTAATAAAATTTTATTGGGCGGAAGCTCAGGAAGTTTACCTTTGCTACAGGATAAAATCGGTGCCAAAAACAGTATTTTTGTTTGCCGCAATAAAACCTGCCAGCTTGCGGTAAATGAGGTTACCGAAGCCCTTAAACAAATTCAATAACCCGAGGCCCAGCCTCCAAATTTTTAAAAATGACAATTAAACCCAACACCGTAGTTGCCCTTACCTACGATTTGCACACTACAGAAAACGGCACCAAAACATTTGTAGAAAAAGCAACTGAAGAAAATCCTTTGGTGTTTTTATATGGCGTAGGCATGATGTTGCCTAAGTTTGAAGAAAATTTAAGCGGTTTTAAAGCCGGCGATACCTACGAATTTGATTTAGTTGCCGCTGATGCTTATGGCGAAAAAGACCCAAGTGCACTTACCGAATTGCCGTTAGATATGTTTGGCGATATGGAAAAACCTGCCCTTGGCGCTATTTTGCCTTTACAGGATAACCAGGGTAACCAATTCAGGGCCAGTGTTACTACCATTACCGAAACATCAGTTACTGTTGATTTAAACCATCCAATGGCTGGTCAGAACCTGAATTTTTCTGGTAAAATTATTGAAGTGCGTGAAGCAACTGCCGATGAATTGGCTCATGGCCATGCGCATGGCATTGACGGCCACGCCGGACACTAACCCTATATTTTCCGTCATTTCGACGATCCCGTTCTTACGGGAGAGGAGAAATCTCTCGTGTATTAGAGATCTCTCATTTCATTCGAGATGACGTTTAAGGTTCTGTAAGTTTTTTGTAGAAGTTCCTTATAAAAAGGTGACAAACAAAAAAGCCCCGATATTTATCGGGGCTTTTTTTATTTAGTTCTCGTCATTTCGACGATCCCGCATGTGCGGGAGAGGAGAAATCTCTCGAGAACTGGAGATCGCTCATTTTATTCGAGATGACGGTTCGAGCTTAAGCCAAAGCGTACAAGGCTTTTCTTTGTTCTTTTACCGCTTCGCTGTTGATGTATTCATCGTAAGGCATCAGTTTATCAATAATTCCGCCAGGCGTAATTTCGATAATCCGGTTAGCAACCGTTTGCGTTAATTCATGATCTCGTGAAGTGAACAGAATGGTTCCTTTAAAATCGGCCATTCCATTGTTTAGCGCCGTGATAGATTCCAAATCTAAGTGATTGGTGGGTTCATCAAATAGTAATAAATTGGCTTGCTGCAACATCATTCGGGAAAACATGCAACGCATTTTTTCTCCTCCTGATAAAACAGAGCATTTTTTCAATACTTCTTCGCCAGAAAATAACATACGGCCTAAAAAGCTGCGGATAAACTGCTCATCTTTTTCGCCTTCAGAATATTCACGTAACCAATCAATCAGGTTATCGTTTTTGCCTTCAAAGTATTCGGCATTATCATTCGGAATTTCGCCCACATTAATGGTGACGCCCCATTTAAATTCGCCTTTAAAATCTTTATCCCGGCCGGTTAAAATCTGGTAAAAAGCAGTGGTAGCCAAGCTGTTTTCAGAGAGAATGGCAATTTTATCTCCTTTGTTTACCATAAGGCTTACATCAGAAAATAACAATTCTCCGTTGAGCGTTTTGCTTAGTTTTTCAATTTGTAAAATCTGGTCGCCGGCTTCGCGTCCCTGGTGATTATTGAATAAAATAGCTGGGTATTTACGGTTTGAAGGCTGAATTTCTTCGATGTTAATTTTATCTAACGCTTTTTTACGACTGGTTGCCTGCTTAGATTTAGAGGCATTGGCGCTAAATCGGCGGATAAATTCCTGTAATTCTTTTACCCGGTCTTCCAGTTTTTTGTTCTGGTCGCCACGTTGGCGTGCAGCCAATTGGCTTGATTCGTACCAGAAACTATAGTTACCGGTATAAATATTCATCTTGCCAAAATCAATATCGGCTACGTGAGTACAAACGGTGTCTAAAAAGTGCCTGTCGTGAGAAACCACCAAAACAATGGCTTCATATCCCGCCAGGAAATCCTCTAACCAGGCAATGGTATTGATGTCTAAATCGTTGGTAGGCTCATCCAGTAATAAAATATCGGGCTTGCCAAATAAAGCCTGTGCCAATAACACACGTACTTTTTGGGTACCATCTAATTCATTTATTAATTTATAATGTAAATCTTCGCCAATGCCCAAATTGCTCAACATGGTTGCGGCATTGCTTTCAGCATTCCAGCCATCCATTTCTGCAAATAAGGTTTCCAGCTCACCGGCACGTTCGCCATCTTGGTCTGTAAAATCTTCTTTGGCGTATAAGGCATCTTTTTCCTTCATGATGGCATACATTTCTTTATGCCCCATCATTACGGTTTCGATTACCGGAAATTCATCAAATTCGTAGTGGTTTTGCTTTAAAACAGCCATACGTTCGCCGGGTGTAAAACTTACCGAACCGCTGCTTGGGTCAATTTCTCCAGATAAAATCTTCAGAAAAGTAGATTTTCCGGCACCGTTGGCACCAATAATGCCATAGCAATTTCCGGGTGTAAATTTGAGGTTTACCTCTTCAAAAAGGGTGCGTTTGCCGTAACGTAGCGAAAGGTTAGATACCGTAATCATATGCTGCTTAAATAAAGCGCAAAAGTACGGAATTTATTCGTTTTTAACACCATCTGGTGCCTGACATTAATTGTTTTAGAAATTATTAATCATGATTTGATTCAGCTTTTTGCCATCCCAGCCACCGCTGGCAATGTTTCGCCGAATGGTAAATAAGGGTTCTTTTTCATCCCGTTTAACGGATAATTGAAAGGCTGCGGTAAAGCCACGTTTTTTTAATTCTGGGATTCCTTCAGCATCCCATAAACCAAATGGATAGGCGAAATATTTAACCGGTTTGCCGGTTATTTCCTGCAGCCTTTTGGTCGGTTTTTCTACTTGGGTAATCCAGTCTGCGGCCTGGTATTTTTTAAAATTCTGATGGTCCCAGCTATGCGAAGCAATGATATGGCCGGCATCGCTCAGTGCCTTGATTTGTTCGCTGCTCAGGTATTTTGGACGGTTGATGGAAACCGTCATGATAAAAAATACCGCTTTAAATCCATATTTTTTCAACTCGGGTGCAGCAACTGTAAACTGCTCCAGCGTGTTATCGTCAAATGTAAGCATCACCGGTTTGGCCGGCAATTTGGCTCCGGTGGTTAAATAATCTATCAGCTGGTCGGGCAGGATGGTTTGGTAACCGCTATCGGCCAACATTTTAATTTGTTCTTTAAAGTTTGCAGGTGGCACAATATATACTTTTGCAGATTCTGAATCGCTGGCTCGCCAGTCGCGGATTTGGTGGTAGCATAAAATGGGGACCTGTTTGCGGGCCATAATGGTGCCCACATCCGTCGGCTTTTTTGCTGTTTTTTTGGGTTTTTGGGATGTTGTTGGAGGGGTGTTCTGGCAGGCAATAAAAAACAGGCAAGTGCTTAATAAATAGACGAAGCGCATAAAATTAGTTGTTGTATTTGCTTTTTATGGGGTTAGCAGGATTGATTTTAGTATCGAGAAAGTCTCTCAAACGGCGAGTTAAGGCAGTTCGTTTATTACTGAAGGCAATATCGGTATCCCAGATTTCGTATACTATATTCTTTTTATCTTTCATTAAGCCCAGGTAATCGTTCGCCTCATGCTCATCAACTAAGAGTACTGGTTTTTGAGTTTGTTGAAGTAGTTTTTCGAGGTTGTAATTTTCTACGTTGGCGGCCATTTGCTTCACAAATTTATCCGGATTGATATTGAGCATGCCCAAGGTAGAGAGGTATTCTTTCATGCTTACCAAATTCTCTAATCCATTGTTTTTATTTATTATTCGATACGGATTAAAAAGCGAAAGGGTGGCAATGCCTTTTACTCTGGGGTCGTTTAAGCCGGCTATCAAAGCGATGGCGCCTCCGGTATTGTGCCCAAATAAGGCAATTTTAGAAGTATCTATCCGTAAACGGTTGCTGTTTTTGCGATCGGTCAGGTAATCAATTACAGCTTTGGTATCGGCAATATTATTTTCGAAAGTAAATTCACCTTTGCTGCCCCAGCTTCCTCTAAAATCAAAATAAACTACATTGTAGCCGGTTTTGCGGATGGCTTGGGCAATATCCAAATTGCGTTCGTTACCCGGATTGCCATGTAAAAATACGAGTGTGGGATGCGGACCCGGACCGTTGGCCACATATTCTAAGCCATAAATGGTGACATTGTCTGATGGCATTTGCAATTCTTCCATCCCGGCAGGAAAATCTTTATCCTGTTCGAAATCTTTAACCAGGTAAGAATCTGAAATTTTAATGGAAGTTTTGGTTTTGGGTCTGCAGCCGAACAGAAACAAGCCGCAAGAAATAAAGACAACAATAGCCTTAAACAGATTTTTCATAGTGAGTATTAATGGATTAAAATACTTAATATTTTTCAATTTCTCCGATTTAACGCTAAAAGGCCGTTCTGTGTTTTACAGAACAGCCTTTTTTAAATGGTTTAATCTAGATATTACTCTTTCAGCTTTTCTTTTGCATTCATAAATACAAACTGATTATCGAATACATCGAGTTTTATTTTAGATTCTTTATCTACTTTTCCGGCTAAAATATCTTTCGATAATTCGTTCAGAATGCGTTTTTGAATTACTCGTTTTAATGGGCGGGCACCAAATTGCGGGTCGTAACCCAATTGGGCCAGCCAGTCTAAAGCTTCTTCGCTGGCTTCCATTTCAATGCCCATTTCTTTCAATGTATCTTTTACCTGTTGGAATTGCAATTTCACAATGTCTCTCAATTCTTCGCGGTTTAGCGGCGTAAACATGATGAGTTCATCTATCCGGTTTAAGAATTCGGGACGAATGGTTTGTTTCAACAATTCGAACAATTCATTTTTGGTTTTAGCGATAACCTCATCCCGGTTTTCTTCATCCAGTTCTTTAAAATTATCCTGAATAAGGTGTGAACCAATATTGGAGGTCATGATGATGATGGTGTTTTTAAAATTCACCACTCGGCCTTTATTATCGGTTAAACGGCCATCATCCAACACCTGCAACAAAATATTGAATACATCGGGATGCGCTTTTTCAATCTCATCCAATAAAATAACTGAATAAGGTTTGCGTCTAACAGCTTCGGTTAATTGTCCGCCTTCATCGTAACCCACGTATCCGGGAGGCGCTCCAATTAAGCGTGAAACCGCATGGCGTTCCTGGTATTCGCTCATGTCAATGCGCACCATCGAATGTTCATCGTTAAACAAAAATTCTGCTAAAGCCTTTGCCAATTCCGTTTTACCAACACCTGTGGTTCCCAGAAAAATGAAGGAGCCAATGGGTTTGCGTTTATCGTGCAAACCAGCACGGGAGCGGCGAATGGCGTCAGAAATAGCTTCAATGGCTTCGTGCTGTCCGGCCACCCGTTTATGCAGTTCAGCTTCCAAGTGCAAAAGCTTTTCGCGTTCGCTCTGAATCATTTTGGTCACCGGAATGCCGGTCCAGCGGCTAACTACGCCAGCAATATCATCGGCGGTTACCTCTTCTTTCAGCATGCGGCTGTCTGTTTGGGTTTCTTCCAGTTCTTTTTTTAGCTTTTCAACTTCATCCTGTACTTCTTTAATTTTGCCATAACGCAATTCGGCTACTTTACCGTAATCTCCGGCACGTTCGGCTTGTTCGGCTTCCAGTTTATAGTTTTCTATTTCTTCAATTTTACTATTGATACCGTCTACCAAATCTTTTTCGCCCTGCCAGCGGGCACGTAAAGAATCCCGTTCGGCAGAAATATTGGCAATTTCTTCGCTCAGCACTTTTACTTTTTTATCGTCGTTCTCTCTTTTAATTGCTTCGCGTTCAATTTCCAGCTGCATGATCTTGCGATCCAGCTCGTCCACGGCTTCGGGTACAGAATCCATTTCTAAACGCAATTTAGAAGCTGCTTCATCCATTAAATCGATGGCTTTATCCGGTAAAAAACGATCGGCGATATAACGCTGAGAAAGTTCTACCGCTGCAATAATGGCTTCATCGCGAATACGCACTTTATGGTGTGTTTCGTAACGTTCTTTTAATCCTCGAAGAATAGAAATCGCATCGGCGGTATCGGGTTCATCTACCATTACTTTCTGAAAACGGCGTTCCAGGGCTTTGTCTTTTTCGAGATATTTTTGGTATTCGTTGAGGGTGGTAGCACCAATGGCCCGCAACTCTCCACGAGCTAAAGCTGGTTTTAAGATGTTGGCTGCATCCATGGCACCTTCGCCGCCGCCGGCACCTACCAGCGTATGAATTTCATCGATAAATAGAATAATTTCGCCATCGCTTTGCGTAACCTCTTTAATTACGGCTTTTAAACGCTCTTCAAATTCACCTTTATATTTGGCTCCGGCTACCAAAGCGCCCATATCTAATGAGAAAACAATTTTGCTTTTTAGATTTTCGGGAACGTCGCCTTTAATAATCCGGAAGGCAATGCCTTCAGCAATGGCAGTTTTACCCACACCCGGTTCGCCAATTAAAATTGGATTGTTTTTGGTACGTCGTGACAGGATTTGAATAACCCTACGGATTTCTTCATCGCGGCCAATAACCGGGTCTAATTTACCCGATTCGGCAAATTCATTTAGGTTACGGGCATATTTATTTAAGGCATTATACGTGGCTTCGGCATTGGGGTCGGTTACCCGGCTGTCGCCACGAAGTTCTGTAATGGCTTTTTTGAGGTCTTTTTCGTTTACGCCGGCATCTTTTAATAAGCTGGCTGTTTTATCTCCGGCATGTAAAATGCCCAGCAAAAGGTGTTCTACCGAAACAAATTCATCTTTAAATTCTTTGAGATAAGATTGCGCTTTCTGCAAAGTGCTATTGGCTGCAGAGGATAGGTACACATTGCTGCCGCTTACTTTCGGGAAAGTTTTGATTTGCTCATCAAGGGAGGTGTTTACCCGGTTGAGATTTACGTTCAGTTTTTTTAATAAATAACTGACCACATTCTCGTCTACCAATAGCAAACCTTTAAGCAGGTGTGCGTTTTCAATAGCTTGCTGCTGATTGCCCAAGGCTATTTCGGAAGCTTTTTGTATGGCTTCCTGTGCTTTGATGGTAAAATTGTTCAGATTCATATTTCCTTTACCCTCAAAACTGTTGCCAGCTTTTAAATAGTGCTATAAGCTGAATTTTTGTCGTTCTATTTTTAAAATAGCAGACGAAATGGCTGTTTTTGAGCGAATTAGCCTGTTAAAATTGCATGAAGGTTGAAGGTTGAAGGTTGAAGGTTGAAGGTTGAAGGTTGAAGGTTGAAGG
>CAZFAE010000042.1:9660-17030 GCA_964516035.1 uncultured Sphingobacterium sp. | reverse complement strand
AACTCCCCATCCGCAAAATTGTCATTTAGCTGTCCAAAAGCACTTTTAGTAGCCAGAATTAATAAAATGATTAAACAATTCTTCATATTTGTTACTCAATACCATTTGAATTACAATATAATTAAATTATTTAACTAAATATTATGAAAGTTGCAGTGGTAGGTGCTACCGGTTTGGTAGGCACAGTAATGCTAAAAGTGCTGGCGGAGCGTAATTTCCCCCTTACCGAATTAATTCCGGTGGCTTCTGCCAAAAGTGCGGGTAAAACCATCTCCTTTAAGGGTAAAGATTATACCGTGGTTACCATAGATGATGCCATTGCAGCTAAACCAGATATTGCTTTGTTTTCTGCCGGTGGTGGTACCTCATTAGAACAGGCGCCTCGTTTTGCTGCTGTTGGAACTACGGTAATTGATAATTCTTCAGCTTGGCGTATGGATCCGGATAAAAAATTAGTGGTTCCGGAGGTTAATGCAAACGTATTGACGGCTGATGATAAAATTATTGCCAACCCGAATTGCTCAACCATTCAAATGGTGGTTATTTTAAAACCGCTGCACGAGAAATATAAAATAAAACGCGTAGTAGTTTCTACTTATCAATCTGTAACGGGTACCGGTGTAAAAGCCGTAGAACAATTGATGAACGAACGTAATGGGATTTCGGGAGAAATGGCTTACGCTTATCCTATCGATTTAAACGTAATTCCTCAAATTGATGTATTCCAGGCTAACGGTTACACCAAAGAGGAAATGAAAATGATTTTGGAAACCCAGAAAATTATGGGAGATGATTCGATAAAAGTGACGGCTACCACGGTACGTATTCCGGTAATGGGTGGCCACTCCGAATCAGTAAATATTGAATTTGAAAACGATTTTGACTTGGCTGAAGTTCGCCAGATTCTGGAGCAGGAAGAAGGCATCATTGTAGTAGACGATCCGGCTAATTTAAAATATCCAATGCCTAAAGATGCCCACGAAAAAGATGAGGTTTTTGTAGGTCGCATTCGCCGCGACGAATCGCAGTCCAATACCCTAAACTTATGGATTGTAGCCGATAACCTGCGTAAAGGTGCAGCAACCAATGCGGTGCAAATTGCAGAGTATCTGGTAGCTCATAAATTGGTTTAATAATCAGCTAAATTACGTCATTTCGATAATTAACGTAAAATTTTCGGATGTGTAGGGTGAGAAATCTCTTAAGACCCTGCAGGGATAAAACAGCAAAATTTTAAACAAGAAAGCCTCCCCGAATTTGGGGAGGCTTTCTTGTACTCCATTATTTTCTGTTTGTCGCAAGACTTGTCACCTTGAGCTTGTCGAAAGGTGTGGGTCTTATCCTTCGACAAGCTTAGGATGACTTTAATTTACTTCAAATAAGTAGCCAGCCATTCCTGCATTTGCTGGTAATGGAAGCGGCTGTTTTCTGCATTTAAAATCCAGTGATTTTCGTCCGGAAACACCACCAATTTAGCAGGTACTTTTAAACGCTGCAAAGCAGAATAGTTCTCTAAAGAGTTGTTTATCGGCACCCTGAAATCACGTTCGCCAATAGTAATTAACATTGGCGTTTTAAAATTAGCCGCCATCCTAATTGGATTTTGCTCAGTAAAAGTCTTGGTTTTCTCCCAAGGTAAGCCGCCATTCATAATTTCGCGACCATAAATTACATCGCTGGTTCCCCATTGCACTTCGCTGTTTACCAAGCCGGCATGAGCAATCATGCATTTATAATGTGTGGTGGTAGCCTGCATCCAGTTGGCCAGGTGGCCGCCATAGCTGGCACCGCCAATAGCTTGTTTAGAAGCATCAATAAACGAATAGTTTTTAATGGCATAGGCCGCTGCTTCATTAATTTCGTCGCCTGGGCCCTTAAACGGGTCGTACTGAATATCCTGGGCAAATTTTTCGCCAAAACCGGTAGAGCCGGTATAATTGGTTAAAACCAAAACATAACCCGGTTTAGCCAATAAATGATAATTCCAACGGTAACCCCAATTGTCTTTGTAGGCACTGGCCGGACCGCCATGCATTACCACAAAAAGCGGATATTTTTTATTCGGATCAAATCCGGCAGGTCTCACAATAAAACTGTGAATTTGTTTGCCACGAGAGCTGGTAAACCAGAATTCCTCTACTTCAGGCATATCCAATTTAGTCAATTCTGCCTGGTTAAATTGGCTGATAAACTTTGGCTCAGCGCTATTTTTTTGTAAGCTAACCACCTCTGCAGGTGCATTGGCATCATCATATAAGGCTAAAACAACTTTACCATCATCAGAAACAGAAACACTGTTATAGCAACCTTTTTTGTTTTTAGATAAAAGGCTTAATTGCTTATTTGCAAAAGTATATTGGTAAATTTTATCGTGTCCCTGATCTTCAACACTCATAAAAATACCGCTCGCTTTAACCGTAAAATTGTTAACCGGTCGGTCTAAATTATCGGCGATATAACTCTTGTTTTTAAGCAAAGGCCAGTCGAAACGAACCAGTTTACTTAAATCGTAAACTTTATAAGTACCTCTGGGGTTTTCAGAACAAAACAAAGATTTACCATCAGGGCTAAAAGCCGGAGAGCCATAGGTGTTTTTCGGATCAGATAAAATCATTTTGGCATCGCTGCCATCAAAAGCTAATTGATACAACTGAGAAGGAGTTTCCTGATAAGCCTGCTGTTTAGCTTCGGTTGTGGCCGAAAAAACCAAGCCCTTGCTGTCCGGGGTCCAGGTATAGCCACCCAGCTGGAAACCGCTTTGGTTAACCATAGCCACATGAGCAAAAACATTCATTGCCGAAGTACTATCTAATGACTGCACAAATAAATGCGTCTGCTTTTCATCAATCCATCGATCAAAATTACGAACCGGAAAACCGGTATAAACCCGAGCTTTATATTTGATTTTCTTTTTTTCGTCGGTAATTTTTTTATTCAGTGCTTCGGTAAAAGCACCCGGATAAACACTGCTGCTAAATAAAATAGATTTACCATCCGGGCTCCAATTAGGAGAACCGGCTCCACTAGAAATATTGGTAAAGCGCTGGGCTTCGCCGCCATTTTTTACGTTCAATAAATAAATCTGGGAAGTTTCTTCTCCATCACGTCGGGCAACAAAAGCAATCATTTTGCTGTCAGGGCTCCATTGGTAACCCGATTCGCCGGCTTTACCTGAGGTAATTTTACGAGGCTTTGCGCTGCCATCGGCAGGTGCAAGCCAGAGGTCGCTCACCACTTCTTTTTCATCGTAAGCGGGTTCCTGTACGCTAAAAACTACCCATTGCCCATCCGGGCTCAATGCGGGAGCGCCTACGCGTTTCATCATCCACATACTTTCGTGGCTAATAGGGTTTTTGTCTTGAGCCTGCGCAAAGCCCAAACTCATTAAAAAGAGTACAAAATAAATTAAGAATCGTTTCATGTTTGGTTTCAATTTGATGTTTAAATATATTCTTTTTTTGCAAATAGCAGGGCATCCAAACCAAGTCCCATCGTCCCGTTTTACGCTCATACGCCTTAAGGCCTTAGGCACGTAGGCCGGTATGCGCTTCAACCGGGTTTAGTTTTGAGTGTTCTGTTATTAAATATGAACAAGCACAGCCTTTTTCACCCTGAGCTTGTCGCAGGGTAATCCAATGCCACATCTTTCGACAGGCTCAAGATGACTCCAGCTGTTCGAAATGTTAGTGCAACGAATTTCGAGCTAAAAACAAATGGGATTTTGAAATCCCGCTTTCATTGCAATTTCGGCATGCCTTTCTAAACATGCTAAACAGCACAGCCTTTGTCACCCTGAGCTTGTCGAAGGGTAATCCAGTGCCACATATTCCGACAGGCTCAAGATGACAGAAGCATGGAGTAATATAAACCCGATTGTACCGTAAAGCCCGGACCCCGAATTTTTCGGGGGAGGACTTGTAGGGGAAAGCGGGACTACCGGTTTTAGAAGGCTTATTGCTATTAATTTTCCTATTTTTAACCATGCGATTTTTAATAACCTGTCTTTTAATTTGTAGTGCTACCAGCCTTTGGGCGCAAAATGTTTTATCCGAAAAAATCAGAAAAGCATACGAATTATTGGAGGCCGATGCGCAAATGCAATACGCCTCGGCTTCGTTAACGGTGTTGAATGCAGCAAGCGGCGAGGTGGTTTTTTCTAAAAACGGGAACGTGGGCTTGGCGCCGGCGTCTACGTTAAAAACCCTGACATCGGCCACGGCATTTTATCTGCTTGGTGCAGATTTTACTTACGAAACCAAGCTTGCTTATACCGGAACGCTTGAAAGCAATGGCGTTTTAAATGGCGATATCCTGATTTTGGGCGGTGGCGACCCGAGTTTGGGCAGCTGGCGTTATGAGCAAACTAAAACGGAGGCAATTCTTAAAAACTGGCTTCAGGCAATTCGGAGTTTGGGAATTAAAGAAATTAAAGGCCGCATTATTGCCGACGATCATTTGTTTGGCACCCAAATTACACCCGATGGCTGGATTTGGCAAGATATTGGCAATTATTATGGTGGCGGGGCCTCTTCATTAAGCTGGCGTGAAAATCAGTTTGATGTTTTTCTAAAACCGAGTTTAAAACCCGGCGATGGCGTAAAACTTAAAAGTGTTTCGCCGGCTATGCCTTATTTAAAATTGGTGAATGAAGTGAGCACCGGTAATGCCGGGAGTGGCGATAAAGTGTATGCGTTTGCGGCAGCCTATTCAGATTTAATTTATTTGCGGGGCACTTATGCAGCAGATTTGACTAAAGCGGTTGCACCGGCAATTCCAGACCCGGCTTTCGATGTTGCTTTTAGGCTGGCTGATACGCTTAAAATTGCTGGCATTTTAGTGCAAAATGGCATTACTACCTGGCGGCGCTTGCAATTAAATGAAAATTGGAATGCGAAAGATTTTCGGATTATTCATGCCCAGCGTTCTCCAAATTTGAGTGCTTTGGTTTATTGGCTCAATAAAAAGAGTGTGAATTTATATGCCGAAAATTTATTAAAAACCTTTGCCTGGAAACAGGGAAAAGTAGTTGAAACCAACGAAGGGGCTGCTTTGATGAAAGATTTTTGGAAACAAAAATTAGGGATAGATCCGCATAGCATAAATCTGTATGATGGCAGCGGCCTTTCTCCGGCCAACCGCATAAGCACGTTAAGCATGGCCAAGATTTTGCAGTCGGTAAAAAAAGAAACCTGGTATGCGCCTTTTTACGAAAGTTTGCCTTTATATAATGATATGAAAATGAAGAGTGGCAGCATTGCCGATGTGTTGGCCTACACCGGTTACCATGCCAATGCCGCCGGGCAAAACCTGGTTTTCTCTTTTATTATTAATAACTATAATGGCAGCACCGGTGGCATTAAACAGAAAATGTTTAAGGTGCTAGACGAGTTGAAATAAAATTTATTCGTACCGCAGTGCGTCGATAGGGTCTAATTTAGAAGCTTTAGAAGCTGGGTAAAATCCGGAAATCATGCCCACGCTTACGCAGATAATTACGCCTAAAATAATCCATAGCCAAGGGATGATAAAGCTGGCGCCTAAGGCCAGAGCTACCAGGTTGCCAATCACAATACCTAAAAATATGCCGCTTAATCCGCCTAAAAGGCAAATAACAACCGCTTCCATTAAAAACTGACGACGGATAATGGTTGGCGTGGCGCCAATGGCTTTACGTATGCCAATTTCGCGGGTACGTTCGGTTACAGAAACCAGCATGATATTCATTAAGCCGATAGATGCACCCACCAAAGTGATAAAGCCGATGACGATTGCAGCCAGGGTTACGTATTTAATATTCTCTAATAGTGTTTGGGCAATGGCATCACTCTTAGTTACTTCAAAATTATTTTCGTCTTTAGCTCGCAGTTTTCGAATGTTACGCATTAAACCACCAGCTTCGCCAACGGCGCCCTCCATTTTAGTGGGGTCGGTAACCATTACCGAAATGGTGTACGATGGGTTACGCTGGGTCATGATTTGTTTAGCTCTGAGTAAAGGGATTACACAAACCTTATCTCCTCCAAAACCCGAACTGGAGCCTTTTTCTTCAAAAACACCAATTACCCTGAATTTATTACTTCCTACCGTGATGATACGGTTTACCGGATCTTCGCCATTTTTAAATAAACGGGTTTTAAGTTCGGCACCAATAATAACGACACTATTGCCATAATCCATTTCGCCCTGCGAAAAATTTCGTCCCGAAGCCAGCTTATAGCCACCGGTAAATAAATAAGCATCATCGGCACCTAAAACAGCAATGTTAGGATTGGTTTTCTCATTCCCATATTTAGCCGTACCGGCAAAAGAAGCAAAAGCATTAACTGAGATAATGGCCGGAAAGTTGAAACGGGTTTTAAAGGCTACAGCTTCCTGGTAAGTAATTGGTTTAAATCGTTTAGGGCGGCTGCCGCCATTGCCAATACGGATACCAATTCCACGGTTTCGGATGGTAAAGGAATTAGAACCCATGCTTGAAAAAGTATTATTCAGTGAACTTTTTATGGCATCGATAGAAGTTAAGATGCCCACTAAAGCCATCAAACCAAAAGCGATAATTAAAGCAGTTAAAAAGGTGCGGAGTTTATTGCTCTTTACCGATTGCATGGCAACCTTCACGTTTTCTGAATAGTTCATACTGTTCTTTGGCTTAAAAATAAAAAAGTCCCGCTAGTTTGACAGCGAGACTATATAAAATGTTACAGATCTGATTGATTAAACCGAGAAAGAAGTTCCGCAGCCGCAGGTGCTGCTGGCATTTGGGTTGTTAAAAGTAAATCCACGGGCATTTAAACCAGTCTGAAAATCGATATGCATACCCGCCAGGTATAAGCCGTGGGCTTTATTCATAAAAACGTTAATGCCATCAATTACATATTCCTGATCGCCATCTTTTTTCTGATCGAAACCCAGAATATAATTCATGCCGGCACAGCCGCCGCCTTCAACCCCAACTCTAAGGGCAAAATCGGCAGTAATTTCCTGCTGCTCAATCAGTTTTTTGATTTCGGTTTTAGCACCTTCGCTAAAAGTTACCGGTGCTTGCATAGTTAAGGTTGTAGTGCTCATATTGATTGTATTTATTAAGATTACAAATATAAGTTAAATTGCTTGGTTTGTTTGCTGAGCAATCCTTTTGACGTTTTGCTAACAATCTGTATTTTTTCATTTCCAGATTTGAGGTTTACATCTATCGGAAAATCACGATATTGCCTTCGAATTATTAAAATGGAAACAAAAAAGTTTAGCACCAGCTCGGGCATTGAAATTAAAGAGGTTTATACTGAATCTAAACCGCTAACAGAACTTCCGGGCGAATTTCCGTTTACACGGGGTATACAAAAAGACATGTACCGGGGCAAAACCTGGAC
>CAZFAE010000042.1:6760-9560 GCA_964516035.1 uncultured Sphingobacterium sp. | reverse complement strand
GAAGTGCCTAAATGGAATACCATTTCTATATCGGGTTACCATATTCGCGAAGCCGGTTCTACTGCCGTTCAGGAACTGGCTTTTACCTTGGCCAATGGCAAAGCCTATTTACAGGCTGCATTAGAAAAAGGCCTGGATATTAATGTATTCGCCAAGCGATTATCCTTCTTTTTCAATTGCCATAATAACTTTTTTGAAGAGATTGCCAAATTTAGAGCTGCCCGCCGCATGTGGGCAAATATTACTAAAGAACTAGGTGCAACCGATGCAGGAGCGCAGAAATTAAGGTTTCATACCCAAACTGGCGGCTCTACATTAACGGCTCAGCAGCCGTTGAATAATGTAGTTAGGGTAGGGCAGCAGGCTTTAGCCGCGGTTTTAGGCGGCACGCAGTCTTTGCATACCAATGGGTACGACGAAGCTTTGTCGCTTCCCACCGAAGCTGCAGCCAAAATTGCTTTGCGTACCCAACAAATTATTGCCTTTGAAAGCGGCGTAACCGAAACGGTTGATCCTTTGGCTGGGTCTTATTTTGTAGAAAGTTTAACAGATGAAGTAGAAGCTGCTGCCTGGAAATACATCGAAACCATTGATGCGATGGGAGGATCTGTAAATGCCATCGAAGAAGGCTATATGCAAGAAGAAATTGCCGCTGCAGCTTATCAATACCAAAAGGAACTGGAAGATGGTACCCGAATTTTGGTAGGCGTAAATAAATTTACCGAAGGCGAAGGGCTACAACCCGAAGTTTTCCGGGTAGATGATTCCATTCGCAAAGTGCAGATGGATAAATTAGCCAAACTAAAAGCCGAACGAAACAATGCGGCTGTTGCCGATACTTTAGCTGCGCTAGCCAAAGCCGCTGCAGGTAAAGACAATTTAATGCCATTTATATTAACTGCAGTAGAAGCTTATGCCACGCTTGGCGAAATTGCCGATACTCTGCGCCATGAGTTTGGAGAATATTAGGTTTTAGGAGATTTTTTTGAAGTGATTTTTATCGCTGCAATTTTCTTTACATTGACCTTAAAATAAATCGACAAATTTAAATATTTTAACTGAAAAATTAACGTTAGATAATCAGGTAAAACCGATAATAAAAGTCTGTTAAAACCGGCATTATTCTTTATAATTTTGACAAGACAACTAACAGTATATCTTATTGATTTACAGATAATTAAGAACAAATTAACAATAATGTTGAAAATTAGTTTTATATCCGATTTTTTTTTAGAATATTCGAGGTTCCAAAGGGTACACGCACGCCTTTTGTTTATAGCTTGTAAATCAGAATATTAGAATACGTATATGGAAAAAACTTGTACCGAAGTATGGAAAAATTGCCTGCAAATCATCAAAGACAATATTCCGGCCCAGAGTTTTAAGACCTGGTTCGAACCCATTGATGCTTTACGTTTAGAGGGCAATGTCCTGACGATACAAGTTCCCAGTTTATTCTTTTACGAATGGTTAGAAGAACATTATGTAGGATTACTTCGCAAAACAGTAAAGAAACAATTAGGCGAAGAAGGAAGATTGGAATATAATATCGTGGTAGAAAAATCATCTACCAGTATTCCATTCACCACCAATATGCCATCTAATGGTAATGGTGCAGAAGGCAAAAATCAATCTATGCCTATGCCTGTTGCTTTAAATAAAGACATTAAAAATCCTTTTGTAATTCCGGGCCTGAAAAAACTGCAGGTAGATCCGCAATTAAATGCGAATTACAATTTCGATAATTTTGTTGAAGGAGATTGCAACCGTTTAGCCCGTTCAGCAGGTTATGCCGTAGCCGCTAAGCCGGGAGGCACCTCTTTTAACCCACTAATGATTTATGGTGGAGTAGGTTTGGGCAAAACACACTTGGTGCAAGCTATCGGTAACGAAATTAAACGCAGCATGCCCGATAAATTGGTGCTGTATGTTTCTTGTGAGAAATTTACCCAACAGTTTGTAGATGCGCTAAAGAATAATAATATTAACGATTTTGTGAATTTTTATCAGGCCATGGATGTACTCATCATGGATGATGTGCACAATTTTGCCGGTAAAGAGAAAACACAGGATATATTTTTCCATATTTTCAATCATCTGCACCAATCGGGTAAGCAGCTAATTGTAACTTCAGATAAAGCACCAAAAGATCTCTCTGGTTTAGAAGAGCGTCTGTTAAGTCGTTTTAAATGGGGCCTTTCGGCCGATTTGCAAATCCCAGATTTGGAAACCCGCATGGCCATACTGAAAAAGAAAATGTATTCAGATGGTATTGAATTGCCTAATGAAGTAATGGAATATGTAGCCCACAACATTGATAACAATGTGCGTGAACTGGAAGGTGCCATGGTTTCTTTATTGGCGCAATCTACCCTAAATAAAAAAGAAATAGATTTAAACCTGGCGAAATCAATGCTGAAGAATTTTATCAAAAATTCTAGCAAAGAAATCTCCATGGATTATATCCAAAAACTGGTTTGCGAATATTTTGAAGTGCCTATTGAGATGGTTAAATCTCAAACCCGCAAACGCGAAATTGTACAGGCCCGTCAAATATCCATGTACCTGGCCAAGAGTCATACCAAAACATCACTAAAATCAATCGGTGCATTTTTTGGCGGCCGCGATCACTCTACCGTAATTTACGCCTGCCAAACCGTAGAAGATTTAATAGATACCGATAAAAAATTCAAAAGCTACGTAGCCGATATTCAGAAAAAACTGAAAATGAGCTAAGTTGGCTATTGGTGGCACGAATCAAGTCGTGCCACCAATAAAAACAAAAAAGCCATCCAACAAT
>CAZFAE010000042.1:0-6660 GCA_964516035.1 uncultured Sphingobacterium sp. | reverse complement strand
CCGGATGTTACCCAGGATAATTTGTTGGTGGCCATTTTTGGAGGATTTTTTCTCGGTGCCGGTATCGGCCTGGCAGTTAGAGGCGGAGCCGTAATAGATGGTACCGAAGTACTGGCTATCTTTTTAAGTCGTAAGCTTGGTACAACCATTGGCGATATCATCATAGTAATTAACATATTAATTTTTTCTGCTGCAGCCTATTTCCTCTCTATCGAAATTGCCATGTACTCGATGATTACTTATTTATCGGCCTCTAGAACACTCGATTTTATAATAGAAGGAATAGAAGAATATATTGGCGTAACCATTGTTTCGGTACATAGCGAAAAAATTCGCTTAATGATTATTAACTCGATGGGACGGGGAGTTACCATTTATAGCGGAAAACGCGGTTATGGCAAGCGGGGCGAATCGCAGGAAGTGGATATAATATACACCGTGATTACCCGTTTAGAACTCAATAAACTCAATACCGAAATTGAAAAAATAGACTCTAATGCTTTTGTAGTAATGAACAGTGTAAAAGATACCAAAGGCGGCATGATTAAAAAAAGAGCTCTTAAGTATTAAAACCATTTGTTTTAAGGACTATTTATTGTCTAAATTCATAATATGAGAAAAATCTTTATCCTTACCATTCTATTTTGTGGAAGCTTGGGTATTCAAGCACAAACCATTAATCTCGAAACAGAAGCCATTAAAAAAACGGTGAATACCATATTTGATGGTATGCGAAAATGCGATTCGGCGATGGTGAAATCGGTATTTGCACCCGGCGCTATCTTGCAAACCATTAGAAATGCAAAAGATGGAAAATCGGGTGTTATTACCGGCGATCGCATGGAGCCTTGGTTAAAAGCCATAGCTCAGCCTAAAACCGCCGAGCAGATTTGGGACGAAAAAATGAATTTCGATAATATATTAATTGATGGAAATATGGCCCAGGTTTGGGGAAGCTATACCTTTCATATTGGCACTAAATTTTCGCATTGCGGCACCGATAATATCACGCTGGTAAAATATGCCGATGGCTGGAAAGTAGTCTACCTGATTGATACTTCCAGAAAAGACGGTTGTCAATAAAATTCCCCCTCTTTTAGAGGGTTGTCGAGACGGAGTGTTTCTGAAAAAGAAAGAATTGAAAATCAGGTCTGCAACCCATTTAATAACAAAGCCCCCCGATTTATCGGGGGGCTTTGTTCGTTATCGTCATTTCGAATCCACAGTGTGGGTGAGAAACCTCTCTTTCCCATAGGCCACAGAGATTTCTCTCTACGTTAGAAATGACTTTCTAATTGATTTTTTCTTGTAATCTAATTTTACCAACTCCCACTAGCCCCGCCACCGCCAAAGCTTCCGCCGCCAAAGCCGCCAAAACCACCACCGCTGCTTCCGCCGTCAGAGTGTCCACCACCACCAAAACCGCCGCCCATCAATAACCAGGGTAAAGCGCTAGCACCACCACGACCACCAATTACATGGCCACCTCCACCGCTTATTCTTGAAATGATGATGATAAACAAGAACACCAAAAACATGACAAAAATTACAGAATAGGCACTTTTTTTAACTTTATTGGGAGTGTCATTTTTATATTCGCCTTTGGTATAAGCAATAATGTCATCCGTAGCCTGGTCCAGGCCCCGGTAGTAATTGCCATCCTTAAAATTAGGCTTAATGGAAGATTCAATAATACGTCGGGCAATGGCATCAGGTAAAGCACCCTCCATGCCATAACCGGTTTGAATGCTCACTTTACGGTCGCCAATGGAAACCAAAACGATGATACCGTTATTCTTTTTCGCACCGCCAATGCCCCATTTTTCGGCCAGGCGTTGCGCATAATCGGCCACCTCATAACCTTCTAGGTCTTTAACTAAAACCACGGCTACCTGTGTAGATGTAGAATCGTTAAACGAAACCAGTTTTTGTTCCAGCGCATCCACTTCGCCGGCAGTAAGCGTTTGGGTATAATCGTTCACCAAACGGTTAGGCCTTTCCGGGAATTGCTGCGCAAAACCGAATTTGCCTAAACAAAGCAAGAGGATTAACAAATATTTTTTAAAGTTCATGTGTTGGTTTAGAAAGGAAATCGCCATTATTCGCCATCGCCAAAAGCGATACCATTATCTAGTTCATTAATATCATTACTTACCGAAGGGAAATAGGTTTTCAGCTGCTCTCCGGCTTTTTGAATACCGGCTTCAAGCCCTTCAATCAGTTCGCCTTTTTTAAAATAAGATAACATTAACTCTTTGGTGCTGTCCCAAAAATCCGCAGGAACCACTTCATTAATGCCAGAATCGCCAATAATCGCAAATTGATGGTCGTTTACGGCCATATAAATTAGCACGCCATTGCGCAGTTTGGTTTTGTTCATCCCCAATTTGTTGAAATAGGTTACTGCCCGGTCCAATACCGGCTCTTTGCAACTTTTCTCTACACAAACCCTTATTTCGCCAGAAGTAGAGCGCTCCGCAGAAGCCACGGCTTCGCGGATGCGCTGTTGTTCTATATCGTTAAAAATAGCCATGCTTAAAATTGTACCTGAGGAGTTTTCTCAGAACCTGCAGCAGCTTCAAAATAGCCTTTCTTCTCAAAGCCAAACATTGAAGCGGTAATATTGCTCGGAAATTTGCGGATTTTGGCATTGTACTCCTGCGTAACCTCATTAAATTTCTGGCGCTCTACCGTAATGCGGTTCTCCGTACCTTCCAGCTGCGACTGCAACTCCAGGAAGTTTTGGTTAGCCTTTAGTTCTGGGTAACGCTCTACAGAAACCAATAACCGGCTCAGAGACTGAGTCAATTGACCTTGAGCAGCTTGGAATTTCTGGATGCTTTCCGGAGTGAGTTTGCTGGCATCAACCGTAACCGCAGTAGCCTTGGCACGAGCCTCAATTACTTTAGTCAACGTTTCCTGCTCAAAATTAGCAGCACCTTTTACAGTATTTACCAGATTAGGAATCAAATCAGCCCGGCGCTGGTACACGTTTTGAACCTGTGCCCACTGCGATTGTACCTGCTCATCCAAACTAACCATCGAGTTATAGCCACAAGAGCTTAAAGAAACCACTGCAAAAGCAGCCACGAACATATAAATCAGTTTTCTCATCATTTTAATTTTTTGTTTTTAATATTTAGGTCAATTTACGGCTTAGATATCAAAATTCATACCTTTGTTACAATCCAGGATAAAAACCCGGCACAATATGACCAAAGAAATAGAAATAGTTCTCCTTCCGGAGGAAGCTGGCAATGCAGATTTACTCAAAATCGCGGTAGCACAAGGTTTAAAAACCGACATCAAACGTATTCAGGAAGTCAAAATCCTTAAACGCTCCATCGATGCCCGTGGCCGAAAAGTCGTATTTCGATTAAAAGTCGAAGCCTTTATAGATGAAATTCCTGTACCTGAAATATTTACAGCCAACTACCCCAATGTAACTGACAAAAAGCCGGTTATTATTGTGGGCGCCGGTCCGGCCGGATTGTTTGCCGCCCTCCGTTGTATAGAATTAGGCTTAAAGCCGATAGTTTTAGAACGCGGAAAAGAGGTTAAACAGCGTCGCCGCGATTTGGCAGCCATTAATAAACAAGGCCTCATTAACCCCGAATCTAATTATTGTTACGGAGAGGGCGGAGCCGGAACCTACTCAGATGGTAAACTCTATACCCGTTCTAACAAACGAGGCGATATACAATACGTATTAAAAACCCTGGTAGCTCATGGTGCCAGCCCAGATATTTTAGCAGATGCCCGTCCGCATATCGGCACCAATAAACTCCCGCAAATTATTACCGCATTAAGAGAACAAATTCTCAATGCCGGCGGCGAAGTCCATTTTGATGCCAAAGTGGTAGACTTTAGTATCAAAAGCGGAGCCATACAGGGCGTAAAACTGGCCGATGGAAATCAAATTACAGCCGCATCGGTAATTTTAGCCACCGGCCATTCTGCCCGCGATATTTACTATCTACTAAACAGAAAAAACATTTTAATAGAAGCCAAGGCATTTGCATTGGGCGTGCGGATAGAACATCCACAAACATTAATAGACCAGGTTCAATACCATTGTGAAAACCGTGGTCCGCATTTGCCGCCATCTTATTATAGTTTAGTAGAACAGGTAGATGGCCGTGGCGTGTTTTCTTTTTGCATGTGTCCAGGCGGAATTATTGCCCCCTGTGCCACCGATTTTAACGAAATAGTAGTCAATGGTTGGTCGCCATCCAAAAGAAATAATCCATTTGCCAATTCTGGAACCGTGGTGCAAATCAATTTAGAAGATGTGCCCGGTGCCGCAAACGATCCTTTAGCCCTGCTCAATTTTCAGGCAGCCATAGAGCAGCAGGCCTATCAGGCCGGTGGTGGCAACCTGGTTGCTCCGGCCCAGCGAATGGTAGATTTTGTAGAAAATCGCCTTTCGGCGGATTTGCCCCTGCATTCATACCTTCCTGGCGCAAAAAGTACTTCCTTAAAAGAAATCCTACCGGAATTGGTTTATGAGCGGCTTAGAAAAGCTTTGCCCGCTTTTGGTAAAAAAATGAAAGGCTATTATACCAACCAAGCGGTTTTGGTAGGAGTAGAATCCAGAACCTCATCACCGGTACGTATTCCACGAGATCGCGAAAGCTTCCAGCATCCGCAAATTGCCGGTTTATACCCTTGCGGCGAAGGTGCAGGTTATGCCGGCGGCATTGTCTCCGCCGCTATCGATGGCATGAACTGTGCCGAAGCAATAGCCAAGATTTTGCCATAAACCTAATAACACTTAAATTGTTGTTTCATTATAAATCGGTGTAATCATTCTAATCAGTGCAATCAAAAACAATGAAAAAGAAAACCCTCATACTCGGTGCCACCCCAAATCCAGAACGTTATGCTTATTTGGCGGCCAATCGTTTAGTCAATCATGGGCATCCTATTATTAATGTAGGCATCAAAGCCGGAGAGGTGGCCGGAGTGCCAATAGAACAGCCAGAAATCATACATCCCGATATCGATACCCTTACCTTATATATAGGACCGGCAAACCAAGCCGCTTATTACGATTATATATTAAAGACTAAGCCCAAGCGTATTATTTTTAATCCGGGAACCGAAAATCCCGAACTAGAAAGTTTGGCAAAAGAAAACGGGATAGAAACCACAGAAGCTTGCACTTTGGTAATGCTCTCCACCGGCCAGTATTAATTTGTTAATGAGTCAATTTGCCAATTATTAAATCAACGCATTAGCAAATCATCACATTAACTAATCGATTGATTGACAATCCGCCACTCCTTAGGATAATAATTATTAACCCGTTTAGGCAAAATTTTGGCCCAGCCCAAAGGGAAATCGGCAAAGCACATCAAAGCCCAGCCAGTTAAAGTGGTATCCAAAGAAATATCCATTCGCTTTAAATAAGCCAAAGCTTGTTCCCGGTTTAAATTAATACGCGGAATATTCGGCGAAGCCAACACACTTAAAGCCAGTTCATGGTCCGGAATAAAATCCTTCCCTGCAAACTTCCCAATCCTGGTCCCAGATTTTTTCAAGTATAAATTATCCTGAAAAATTTGAAAATCGGCATCATGCCCTGCCGGGATAGCTAAATAAGTATCATTAAAAGTTTTAATAACCATATCAAAATCAGGGTTCAGCCATTTTTTGATTTCATCCAAATGGCCAGCTGGCAGTTTGCCCTCCGAATTTCTTCTGGTTTTGTGCACAACCGTAGACTGCTCTCCCCGTTTCCTAAAACAAGCCAAAAAGAAACCTTCACCTTTCACTAGGTTTGGATAAAAGCGATAACCCCAATTTTTATTTTTATCAGATTGTGTTTCCACGATGCCCCAATCCGCCGAAATTTCCAGACGAATAGATTCCAAATCAAAAGTTTCCGTAAGCCAGTCGGCAATAGCCTCATTCTCCAATTCAGAATAAGAACAGGTAGAATAAATTAAAACCCCATCCTTTTTTAATGCCGGATAAACATCAGCCAAAATTCGCTGCTGCCTTTGACTGCATAAAATCACCGCTTCCTCACTCCATTCCTCAATAGCGGCCGGGTCCTTTCTAAACATCCCAGAACCAGAACATGGAGCATCCACCACCATTACATCAAAATAACCCGGCAACCGCCCAAAATCCCGGGGATCATTTTGACACACATAAGCATTAGGCTTGCCCCATTTAATCAGGTTGTCACATAATATAGGTACCCGGCTTTTAATAATCTCATTAGCCAACAATAAGCTCCCATCACTAATCAAAGAATTAATTAAGGTGCTCTTGCCGCCAGGAGCCGCACAAAGGTCTAAAACCTTTATATCCAAATCTAAATCTACCGTCTGCTTGAGTGCCTCTTCTAAAAACATCGACGAAGCCTCCTGTACATAATAACAGCCAGCATGAAGCAAAGGGTCGGCAGTAAACACCGGCCGCTCCTTTAAATACAAGCCATCCTTGGTCCATGGAATCAAATTCCCACCCATTTCCGGTTCAACCGCTTTCGCGGGATTAAGCCTGATCGAAGTAATCTGCTCGCCGTTTTTATGTACATCAATAAAAGAAGCACTTTCAAATCCCTGTTTAAGAGATAAATTATCAACTAAGGCTGCCGGAAGTTTGGTGTTCATATTCCAAAAATACAATATAATTCAGCTTAGGCTA
>CAZFAE010000041.1:0-17069 GCA_964516035.1 uncultured Sphingobacterium sp. | reverse complement strand
TCCGGATGCTCAAAACTAGTAGCGCCACGAATTAATTCGTGGCGCTACTAGTTTTACAACATTTTAGTCATCTTGAGCCTGTTTTACTTCAAGTCAAACAAACTATTTACACCCAATAACTTTTTGCAGGTAAATCCTTCGGCATAAGTAGCCTGAATAGATTTGCCCAAATCTCTGGCACGTGCCTCTACCCCTTTCAAAAACTCGGGCGAAGAAATATAGGTAGACGGCTCATCAGACTCGGCATTAAAAAATTGCGATTTAAAAGCCTGAATAGAGGCCACTTTTTGTTCCCAAAAAGGCGTAATATCAATCAAAATATCTGGCTGTAAGTATCGGTCTTGAATATATTGCAAAATTAAACGAGGTCGCCAGGCAGACAATTCGGCACCTTCAAATTTGACTACAATTTTAGGCAGACCCGATAAAAAAGCAGCTTCATTAATTAATTCGGATGCACGGCCATGATCCGGATGACGATCATCCAGGGCATTGGTCAATATAATTTCAGGCTGGTATTTCCGAATAGTTTCAATAATTTTTAACTGATGAACTTCATCATTTCTAAAAAAACCGTCTTTCATACCCAGATTTTCTCTTACCTGAATACCTAATATTTTAGCAGATGCAACCGCTTCCTTGTCACGGGTTTCTGCAGAACCACGGGTACCTAATTCTCCCCGGGTTAAATCAATAATTCCTACTTTTTTTCCTTCGGCAAGATATTTTAAAATGGTTCCTGAACAGGCTAATTCGGCATCATCTGGGTGAGCGGCAAATACAAGTATATCTAATTTCATTGTTAAATTATGGGTTTTATGCTCCTGTTTTTATTGGATTTGATAAAAGAAATACCCTGTGATTTACAGGCTACTATATCGATAATAGGGTGTTTGCTGAATAATGCTTTCAATATCGCGGTCTTCTTGAGCATCAAATTTATTTTTGAGATTATTACCAAAAACACGAGCAACAGACTGGTATAAAAATGCGGTAAAACCACCCTTCATCTCTTTAAGTATTTCAAAACTGCTGGTGCCAGTTTCACGGTCAATCAATTTAATTAAAATACCACCTTGGGTAATGGTCAGGTTCTTAATTTCCCGGTTAAACATGTCTTTAACTTCTTTTTCAAAAGCCTTGGCTAACAACCTTTGTTCTTTTTTATTCTTGGTTTGCGCCAAATCATTTTGCAACTGTATGTATCTCCGTTTAGCAAACATGGCATAGGGCAAAACCTTTAAAACATTGTACCTTAAGCGATTATAAGCAGCTATTTGTTCGGCAGATTTAAAAATACGGGTATCTACAATACGTAGTTCGGGCAGCGTTGCCCAAGGAATCAATTCATTGTCTACCATGGTTAAAGCTACTTTAATGGTATCCTTCTCACCCTTCATCAAAGGGTCATATTTCTGCTGACCCAAAGTAAATAAGGGCAAAAAGGCACAAAAGACTAAGATAAAGCTGAAATATTTCATAAATTTAACTTCACAAAGTTACAGCTATTTTTAATTATTGTAACATCATAATAATACCAAAAATCAAACCAATTGATAAGGCCTAAACGCTTTTTTTATTGTAACTAGTGTTCGGAGAATGAATGAGTTAGTAATAGACCTGCAAGCAGAAAAACAAGAAATACTTAAAAGGTACCGGGCTTTGCTCAGAGCCTGTAAATCTACGCTTCAAAAAGGCGATAAAAGGATGATTAGACGGGCATTTGATATGGCTTTAGAAAGCCATCAGGATATGCGCCGCAAATCTGGCGAACCTTATATTTATCATCCCATCGCTGTAGCACAAATTGCTGCCGAAGAAATTGGTCTCGGTACTACCTCTATTGTATGTGCTTTACTGCATGATGTGGTAGAAGATACCGACATCACTTTAGAAGACATTGAAAGAGAATTTGGCAAAAAAGTAGCTACCATTATTGATGGCTTAACCAAAATTTCCGGTGTTTTCGATTACAACAGCTCCCTGCAGGCAGAAAACTTCCGTAAAATGCTACTTACCCTGGCCGATGATGTACGGGTAATTTTAATTAAGCTAGCCGACCGTTTGCATAACATGCGAACCATGGATTATATGCCCCAAGAAAAGCAGCTTAAAATATCGTCAGAAACCTCTTATCTATATGCTCCGCTAGCCCACCGTTTGGGTTTATATGCCATGAAATCTGAACTAGAAGATTTGGCTATGAAGTATACTGAGCCGGCCACTTACAAGTTTATTGCGCAAAAACTAAACGAGAAAAAGGCGGAACGAGAAAATTACATCAAAGAATTTATAGACCCTATCCAGAAAATACTGACTGAACAAGATTTAAAATCAGCTGTAAACGGTCGGCCAAAATCCATTCATTCTATCTGGAACAAAATGAGGAATAAAAATATTCCTTTTGAAGAGGTGTATGATTTATTTGCTATCCGGATAATATTGGATAGTGGCATGGACCAGGAAAAATCGGATTGCTGGAAGGCTTATTCAATTGTCACCGATTTTTACCGCCCAAACCCAGATCGTTTACGCGATTGGATATCATCGCCCAAATTTAACGGTTACGAATCTTTACACACTACCGTGATGGGGCCCCGTGGACAATGGGTAGAAGTGCAAATACGTACCGAACGGATGAACGAAATTGCCGAAAAAGGTTTTGCGGCACATTGGAAATACAAAGAAGCGCCCAATTCTGATAGCAGCGGTTTAGACCAATGGCTGCATAAAGTGAGGGAATTACTCAAAAACCCGGACTCTAATGCCCTTGATTTTTTAGATGATTTTAAAATGAATTTATTCTCTGATGAGATTTTCATTTTTACCCCAAAAGGCGCTTTGTTGCAACTCCCAATCAATGCTACCGCTTTAGATTTTGCTTTTGAAATACACACCGATTTAGGTGCCAAATGTATTGGCGCCAAGGTGAACCACAAACTGGTACCCCTATCCTACAAACTACAAAACGGAGATCAGGTAGAAATCATTACATCGAGCAAGCAAACGCCTAAAGAGGACTGGCTTAGTTTTGTAATTACTGCAAAGGCTAAATCCAAAATAAAATCGACTTTAAAAGAAGAAAAAAAGCGTATAGCTGAAGAAGGAAAAGAAATACTGGAACGTAAGCTCAAATCGCTTAAAATTCCAAACACCATCGATAACCTGAATAAAATCGCTAATTTTTTCAGATTCCATGCTTCGCAAGATTTGATGTATCAGGTAGCCAAAGGCACCATTGACATTGGCGATTTAAGAGATTTTTTAGCCGCAGAGAAACATGCAGAAAATAAACCTGCAGACAAAACAGAACCAACCGAGTTTATTAAAAAATTGAGGGGTGATGAAATAGATACTTTACTCATCGGAGAAGATCTCCAAAAAATAGATTATAAATTATCTGCCTGCTGCAATCCCATTCCGGGAGATGACGTTTTTGGATTTGTAACCGTGGGCGAAGGCATTAAAATACACCGCAATAACTGCCCCAATGCCACCAAACTGATGTCGAGTTTTGGCTACCGTATTGTAAAAGCCAGATGGAACTCGCAGAAACAACTGGCCTTTTTAACAGGCATAAAAATTATCGGCATTGACCAGGTAGGATTAATCAACAATTTAACCACGGTTATTTCAAGCGATTTTAAAGTAAACATGCGTTCTATTACGGTAGACAGTCACGAAGGAATTTTTGAAGGCAGCATAATGGTTTTTGTAAACGACACCTTGCATTTAGACAACCTGATTGCCAAATTAAAACAGGTAAAAGGAATTACCGATGTACGCCGTTTTGATACCGAAAATCCCGTAGAAAAAGCATCTTGATTTGTTTGTGCAGGCGGCATTTTTTAAATAGATTTGAGCATATTTAATCTGCAATGTCAACAGCCGAAACACACCAAATGGTAAAAAAGATTTTTGAGGCTTACCTCGAAAATAAAAGCCTCCGCAAAACACCCGAACGCTTCGCCATTTTAGAAGAAATTTATTCAAGAAACGACCATTTTGATGTGGAATCATTATATATCCACATGAAAAATAAAAAATACAGGGTGAGCCGGGCAACCGTTTACAATACTTTGGAACTATTGGTTTCGTGCGATTTGGTAACCAAACATCAGTTTGGTAAAAACATGGCCCAGTTCGAAAAATCATACGGATATAAGCAACACGACCATATTATTTGCATTGATTGCGGTAAAGTGGTAGAATTTTGCGACCCCCGCATACAGCAAATTCAAAGCATGATGGGCGATTTACTGAAATTTGAAATCAAACACCACTCTTTAAACCTTTACGGAAATTGCAGCAGGCTGAAAGAAGGTCAATGCGATTCGTACACAAAAAATTAAACAAACAAACACTAAAACATTCATGGCTGTCGACGTATTATTAGGCCTCCAGTGGGGCGACGAAGGAAAAGGTAAAATTGTGGACGTATTGAGTCCGGAATACGAACTGATCGCTCGCTTTCAGGGCGGACCAAACGCAGGCCATACGCTCGAATTTGAAGGCCAGAAATTTGTTTTAAATACCATTCCTTCTGGGATATTTAACCCAAAAACCATGAATCTGATTGGTAATGGCGTGGTGATAGACCCCATTATCCTAAAAAGAGAACTCGACGCTTTAAAACTTCGTGGTTTTGACCCGGTAGCCGATAAAAAAATGGTTATCGCCCGCAGGGCACACCTCATTTTACCAACTCATCAATTGCTGGATGCCGCTTCGGAAAGCAAAATGGGCCTAGGTAAAATCGGTTCTACCCTAAAGGGAATTGGGCCAACTTACATGGATAAAACCGGCCGCAATGGTTTACGAGTTGGCGACACGCAACTGGTAGATTTTAAAGAACGTTACCAGAAATTGGTAGATAAACATAAATCCATTCTTTCTCATTACGGTGAGATACCCGATTTTTCGGAAAAAGAAGCCGCATTCTTCGAAGCAGTAGAATTACTAAAAAGCATTCCGCAGGTAGATGCCGAACATTTTGTAAATAAATACCTGGCAGAAGGTAAAAAAGTATTGGCCGAAGGTGCCCAAGGAACCATGCTCGATGTAGATTTTGGCTCCTACCCTTTTGTAACATCCTCAAATACCACTACCGCCGGTGCCTGTACCGGTTTAGGCGTGGCTCCTAACAAAATAGGCAAGGTAATTGGTATTTTTAAAGCCTATTGCACCCGTGTTGGCGGCGGCCCTTTTCCTACCGAACTGGATAATGAAATGGGCGAAAAGTTACGGGCAATTGGCCACGAATTTGGCGCAACCACCGGCCGTCCACGCCGTTGCGGCTGGGTAGATTTACCTGCCTTAAAATATGCCATTATGCTTAATGGCGTTACCGAAATGGTGATGACTAAAGCCGATGTTTTAAGCGGATTTGACACCATTTATGCCTGCACCCATTACATTTACGATGGCGAAAAAATTGATTATATGCCTTACGATATCAGCGCCATTACGCCTGAGCCTGTTTATGAAGCCATTCCGGGTTGGAATGAAGACTTAACGGGCATTCGTGAAGAAGCTGAAATTCCGGCCAAATTGAACGCATATATCCAATATTTAGAAAAACATTTGGGTGTTCCGGTACGCTATCTTTCTGTTGGTCCAGACCGGGCACAAACCTTGGTTTTATCTTAATTAGAATTTATCGCTTAAGCGATGTTGGCTAAGCAAGTTTTTCAATCAAACAATCCCGATGTTTTTAAGCAAAAAGCCCTGCATTGGGCTGCAGGCTTTGAAACCGCCTGTTTTTTAGATTCTAACAGCTACCGCGATGCTTACCATCAGTTAGACACCTTGATTGCTGCCGGTGCCGAGCAGGTTTTAGAAGCCCACTCGGGCGATGCATTGCAGCAGTTGGATGAATTCATCAAAGGAAAAGACCGATTCATTCCGGGTTTTATCTCTTACGACTTAAAAAACGAAGTAGAGAAACTAGAATCGGATAATCCGGACGGGCTCCATTTTCCTGATTTGTATTTCTTTATCCCAAAACATCAAATCCTGATAAAAGGAGAAGCCATTGAAATTACTTCCGAAAATCCGGTAGCCGTTTTTGAGGCTATTCAGCAAACTCCATTACAAGTTTTAGCGCTCAATTTTAGAGGGGAATTAAAAGCCCGCTTTAGCCGAGATGAATACCTACAAAGTATTAAAGAATTACAATTACATATACGTCGGGGCGATATTTATGAGATTAATTTTTGCCAGGAATTTTATGCAGAAAACGCGGAAATAAATCCCATTGCCGCATTCACAGAACTCAACCGAATTTCGCCTACTCCTTTTGCTAATTTCTTTAAAATTGGACAAAAATATATCATTTCGGCAACGCCAGAGCGCTTTTTATCGCGTAAGCAAAATGTGTTAATTTCTCAGCCCATTAAAGGCACCGCCCGCCGTAGCAAAATTAAATCAGACGATGAACTAGCTAAAATCGAACTGGCGCAAAGCGAAAAAGAACGCTCAGAAAATGTAATGATTGTTGATTTAGTTCGCAATGATTTAACCAAATGCGCCATCCCGGGAACGGTAAAAGTAGAAGAGCTTTTCGGGATTTACAGTTTTGAGCAGGTGCACCAAATGATTTCTACCATTTCTTGTCAGGTTGAAGCAAACACCAAAATTTCAAGCATTCTAAAAGCTACTTTTCCGATGGGCTCAATGACCGGTGCACCCAAAATTAAAGCCATGCAACTGATTGAGCAATTTGAACGAACCAAACGGGGCTTATATTCCGGCTCGGTAGGTTATTTTCAGCCTAACGGCGATTTCGATTTTAATGTAATTATCAGAACCCTGCTTTATAATGCCGAAAATCAATACCTGTCGTACCAGGTTGGCGGCGCCATTACCCACCAGGCCAATGCCGAACAGGAATACGAAGAATGTATGCTAAAGGCTCAGGCTATCCGGCAGTTATTAGGACAATAATTTCATCAAGCGTCATTTCGAACAAAGAGAGAAATCTCACATGAAACACTTCAGAAATTATTTATCAGTATCACTTCAGAGATTTCTCATCCGATAAATCGAATTCGAAATGACACCGCTCTTCGAGATGTTAGCCTAGCGCATCTCGAAGTAAAAATTATCGGGATTTAAAATCCCTATTTATTTCCTAGTTCGATATGCCTTTCAGAACATATCGAACAGCTTTAAGTTTTGCGTCATTTCGAACGAAGAGAGAAATCTCACCTGTAGCACGTCAGAGATTTCTCATCCCGTACATACGGGATTCGAAATGACGGTTTTGTCCATTGCTCTTCGAGATGTTAGCCTAGCGCATCTCGAAGTAAAATTATCGGGATTTAAAATCCCTATTTATTTCCTAGTTCGATATGCCTTTCAGAACATATCGAACAGCTTTAAGTTTTGCGTCATTTCGAACGAAGAGAGAAATCTCATTTGTAGCACTCCAGAAATTTCTCATCCGATAAATCGTTCCGCAAGCTTGCGGAACGAAATGACGGTTTTGTTTGATAGACTTATCATCAACAAATCATCACATCAAAAAATCAGCAAATTACCTCGGTTTGTAATATTTCATTGCCTCAGGCAAACGCTTTTTGATATCAGCAATACGGCTTACATCGCTGGGGTGAGTACTTAAGAATTCAGGCGGAGCACCATTGGCTCCTTTTGCAGCAGCCATCCGCTCCCAAAAATTAACCGCTTTTGATGGATCGTAACCGGCCATCGCCATAAAAATTAGGCCTAAATGATCAGCTTCAGATTCCTGATTGCGGGAGTATTTTAACAAAGCCAATTGGCCACCAATTCCGTAAAAATTACCCAAAACTTTCTGGGTGGTTTCAGAGCTTCCGCCGGTAACGGCGCCTAAAAAACCACCACCGGCCTGTGCAGCCATAGTTTGAGAATAGCGTTCTGCCGAGTGACGGGCAATGGCATGAGAAATTTCGTGGCCCATTACCGTGGCTAAGCCCGCTTCATCTTTGGTAATTGGCAAAATACCGGTATAGACGGCCACTTTGCCGCCGGGCATACACCAGGCATTGATATCTTTGCTCTCAATCAGATTAAATTCCCATTGGTATTTATACTGATCGCCGTAGCCGTTATCTTTTAGATATTTATCAATAGCTGCGGCTACTTTAACACCCACCGATTTTACTTTTTGCGCATCGCTGGTATTGGTTATTACTTTGGTTTTGGGTTCTTTTAAAAAGCTATTATAAGCCGTAACGGCTTCTTTATTGAGCGTTTCATCGCTTACTAAGCTTAATTGCCTGCGGCCTGTTAAAGGCACTTTGGCACAGGATACCAATAAAGCGGAGATTAAAAATGCAGTAAGAATTTTAGGATTTCTCATCATCGTTAAGGTTATTTAAAAACTCTAACGTTTAAAATGGTTAAAGAGTTTTCTTCTTGAACAAATTTACCTTGCTTTCGCTTCCGCGAAGCAATCTTTCTATATTTTTTTGGTGGGTAACCAGAATTAAAACACAAATACACATCCCATATAATAAAATGGAACGTATGGGCGAATGAAATACGAATACAATGCTGAATGGAAAAGCAAAACCTGCGGAAATTGAACTGAGCGAAACATATTTTGTAAAAACTAATACCAGCAGAAAAATCAATACACAAATTAGTGCGGCTTCGAAATGTACTGCTAAAATCATCCCGAAAAGGGTAGCAATGCCTTTACCACCTCTAAAACCGGCAAAAACCGGAAATAAATGGCCCATTACAGCGCAAATACCCAAGGCTAACTGGTAATTTACAAATTGAGCAGAATCTTGAGGTCCGGTAACAGATAAACCTATAAAGGCCGCCAGATTAGTAGCGGTATATCCTTTAAAAATATCAACCACCATCACAATGATGCCGGCTTTTTTACCCAAAACCCGGAAAGTATTGGTTGCTCCGGCATTTCCACTGCCATATTCTCTAATATCTACGCCGTACAAACCCTGCCCCAGCCATACGGCTGTAGGAATTGACCCAAAAAGATAGGCCAGTATTAAGGCGGATATGGAATAGATTGAAATCATGAAGCTGCAATAATAAGAAAAATCAAACAGCTGGAAGCTTTAAATCAATTAGAAAAAGCTTAAGAGATTGCTTTTAAACTCATATCCAGGCTTTTTACAGAATGTGTTAAAGCACCCATGGACACGTAATTTACGCCACAATCTGCATATTGCCTCACATTATCGAGGGTTATACCACCCGATGCTTCTGTGATATAACGTCCGGCAACCAATTTTACGCCCTGCTTTAAAGTTTCAAAATCAAAATTATCTAATAAAATACGGTCTACCTGTCCGGTTTCAATAACCTGAGCCAATTCGCTCAAATTACGTACTTCAATTTCTACGGGTAAATTCAAGTTATTTTTCTTTAAATAAGATTGAGCAGCAACAATAGCTTGCGCAATCCCGCCGGCATAATCCACATGATTATCCTTAATCAAAATCATGTCGTATAAACCAAAGCGATGGTTTACCCCTCCTCCAATTACAACTGCCATTTTCTCCAAATAACGCATACCGGGCGTAGTTTTCCGGGTGTCTAACACCTTGGTTTGAGTGCCCGAAAGCAATTGAACCACCTGATGGGTTTGTGTAGCCACACCGCTCATTCTTTGCATGGTATTTAATACCAAACGCTCTGCCATTAAAATACTGCGTGAAGAGCCGCTCACTTCCAAAGCAATATCTCCGGGTTTAACCACTGCGCCATCGTTCAAAAACACTTCTACTTTTAGGGTAGAATCTACCGCCTTCAAAATTTCGAGGGCTACCGCAATTCCGGCTAATATGCCTTGTTCTTTAATGATTAAGCGGGCTTTACCTGTTTTTCCTTCCGGGATGGTGGCTAAAGAAGTATGGTCGCCATTGCCAATATCCTCTTTTAAGGCATTGGCAATAAATGGCTGGAGTAAGGTTAAATCTATTTGCATAAGTGCTTTTGGAGCTCAAAAATACGAAAATAGCTTTAAGCTGAAATTGAAATCATCTGTTTAAGCTAAGCATTGTATATTTGCTATGTGAAAAGTAAAAAAGCAGTTCTTTTAATTATGGATGGCTGGGGTTTAGGTAAACCCGACCAATCTAATGCAGTTTATCAGGCCAATACCCCATTTTTTGATCATTTGATGGCCAATTACCCTCATTCTAAACTGGAAGCCTCTGGCGAAGCCGTGGGTTTGCCGGAAGGCCAAATGGGTAATTCTGAAGTTGGGCACATGAATTTAGGCGCCGGCAGAATTGTTTACCAGGAATTGGGCAGAATACATAAAGCAGTAAAAGACGGCGATTTAGAAAAGCATCCGGTATTAACCGAAGCTTTTGAGTATGCCAAACACAACCATAAAAAAGTACATTTCATAGGTTTATTGTCTGACGGCGGTGTACACTCCCATATCAACCACGTTAAAGGGCTTTGTGATGCCGCTAAAGTCAATGGACTTTCTGAAGTATTTATCCATGCTTTTTTAGATGGCCGCGATACCGACCCAAAATCGGGTTTGGCTTTTGTAGCAGAATTGGAATCTCATTTAAAACATAGCAACGGCAAATTGGCCTCGGCTATTGGCCGCTATTATGCCATGGACCGCGATAACCGCTGGGAAAGGATAAAATTAGCTTACGATTTAATGGTTCACGGCACCGGAAAACCCTGCCAAAATATCGGCGAAGCCATTGAGGCATCTTACCAGGAAGGCCTTACTGATGAGTTTATTCAGCCTTTGGTAAAAGTAGACGCCGCTGGCAAAGCTGTCGCCAAAATTGAAGCCGGCGATGTGGTGATTTGTTTCAATTTCCGCACCGATAGAGGTCGCGAAATTACGCAGGCTTTAACTCAACGAGCTTTCCCCGAGCAGGAAATGGAACCACTGCCTTTGCATTATATCACTTTTACCAGTTACGATGAAACCTTTAAAAAGGTGGATATTTTATTTGAAAAAGAAGATTTAAAAGAAACGCTGGGCGAAGTGCTGGAAGTGCAGCACAAAAATCAGCTGCGCATGGCCGAAACGGAGAAATATCCACACGTTACTTTCTTTTTTTCGGGTGGCCGCGAACGAGAATTTGAAAACGAAAAACGGGCCATGGTACCTTCTCCGAAAGTAGCTACCTACGATTTACAGCCAGAAATGAGTGCCCAAGGCATTGCAGATATTGCCTGTACAGAATTAGCATCAGGCTGGCCAGATTTCGTGTGCTTAAATTTTGCTAATCCGGATATGGTAGGCCATACCGGCGTTTTTGAAGCAGTGGTTAAAGCCGTTGAAACCGTTGACCAATGTGTAGAAAAAGTGGTAAAATGCGGCGTGGAAAATGGTTATTCTTTTATCATTTTGGCCGACCACGGCAATGCCGATTTCATGATTAATGAAGATGGCACACCCAATACGGCCCATACCACCAACTTGGTTCCCTGCATATTAATTGATTCGGAATTTAAAGCCATTAAGGATGGGAAACTGGGCGATATTGCACCAAGCATTTTAAAAATGATGCATTTAAACATTCCGGCTGCCATGACCGGTACTATTTTAGTTTCTTAATATGAAGTTATTTCTGGGTTCTGTTTTAATCGTTCTTTTGCTGTCCTGTCAGGCCCCGACTACGGCCCCAAAAAAGCTTTTTTATCCAGACATCAGCTCCTATTTTCATAAAGAAATACAACGCCTGCAAGAAGCAAAACCATCTGTAGAAAAAACAATTCACATCAATAAACAAAAAGAAACCAAAAGGCTTTCTTCCATTAATTGGGAAGAAGAATTAAGTTTATTTATTGAGTCGGATATCAATAAACCAGCCTTTGAGGGACTTTACCGTATAAAAGCAGCAGGCAACGAATTTACTTATTCTGCCCTTGACGAAAAACTAAAAACCAGGGAGGTGAAAATAACGTATAACGCTGCAGCTAAAATTGAACGAATTGCCATTAGCAATCACAATAAAAATAGTTTGTACTCGGCAGACGAATTCTTGGAATACCGCCCGGATACGCTTTATCAAATTGTTAAAAGACAGGAAGTATTAATTTTGGGAACCAATAATTATTGGATTCAGGGAGAATTTAAAAAATAGATTTTACTGATTGTTCACATTTTGCAGGTGAGAACGTACTTCTTCCAGCTGGGTTAAAATATCTTTCCTACCGGGATTAAATTCTAAAACTTTCTGAAAATCAACAATAGCTAATTTCAGAGCCTCCAAAGCCCTGATTTTATCATATAATTTAGGGATTTTTTGAGCTTTTAATACTCCATAATCATGGTAAGCTACAGCCCTGTTCTGATAAAATTTAACATCTTCATTACCCACCTCAATCGCTTTGCTAAAATCTCGAATGGAAGATAACAAAAGCTTTTCACGTTCTGCATTAGAAATATTGGGCGTGTAATTAGCCATATAACTCTTTGCTTTTCCACGATAATAAAAAGCACTGGTTTCGGTAGGTCTGAGTGTAATTACTTTACTAAAAGCACTTACAGAACCTTTATAATTTTCGGCATGATAATAAGAATAGCCCAGCATATACAAAGCATTCACATTGGTTGAATCGGCGGCCATCGCTTTTTCTAAATGAGTAACTGCCAATTTAAAATCACCATCTAAAAGTGCTTTCTGCCCCATAGACTGGTACGAAGTCTGGGCCTGAACAAGAGCCGAGAAAAACAGAAATAAACAGGTTAGACGGGAGAACAAAATCATGGTTTTCTAGGAAACTAATATGTGAAATATCAACGCTTTCAGAAAGTAATTATTTTTAAAATTAGGAATTTATGTATGATATCAAGCATTTTTAGAAAAAGTATTTCATTCACTGATGTAGATAGTATATTTGATTTTGCCTAATTAAAAGGATTTTTTTGTCGTTTTGTTTTGAATTTGCTTTGAGAAAACACAAAGCAATAACAAGATTCTAAAATTTACTTAAACCCCAGACTGCCTTTTTAGCAGTAAAACAGACAAAAATCTGGCTAAATTATTCATTCCAATCCCTATTTAGTTATTGGCATAAGGCTTGCAAACAGCATAAACCCCCGATAAATTTTCGGAAATCAAATTTTACTGTCATATTGACGTTTTATAATTTATAGATGAGTAATAACAACCCATACGATTTTAACCAAGCTATGCCTCTAATTAATGAGGATACGGAGTTCTTCCCGCTAATGTCGCAAGAAGACGAGGAGGAAATGAACAATGAAGCTACCCCGGAAGTACTGGCTATTTTACCTTTAAGAAATACCGTACTGTTTCCCGGCGTAGTTATTCCCATTACTATTGGCCGCGATAAATCTATCAAACTGGTAAAAGATGCCTACAAAGGCGATAGGGTTATTGGGGTGGTTTCTCAACGAGATGTAGCCATTGAAGACCCCACTTTTGACCAATTAAACAACATTGGTACCGTAGCGCTCATTATCAAAATGCTGCAAATGCCCGATGGCAATACCACGGTAATTATACAGGGAAAGCAGCGTTTTAAGCTGAAAGAAGAAGTTCAAAATGAGCCCTACATTAAAGCCAGCATCGAAAAGTTTAAAGAAATTAAGCCCAAGGTTGATGCCGAGTTTAAGGCCATCATGGCCAATATCAAAGAAATGGCTATGCAAATTATCCAGCTTTCGCCCAATATTCCGAGCGAAGCGGCCATAGCCATCAAAAACATTGAGAGCAATTCTTTCCTCATCAATTTCATATCCTCCAATATGAATGCCGATGTGGCTACCAAGCAAGATATGCTACAAGTAGCCAATTTAAGAGAGCGTGCCAAACTGGTAATGGAGCACCTAACGCTTGAATTGCAAATGCTCGAACTACGTAACCAGATACAATCTAAGGTGCGTATAGATTTAGATAAACAACAGCGGGAATATTACCTCAACCAGCAATTAAAAACCATACAGGAAGAACTGGGCGGCAATACGCCCGACCTGGAAATGGAAAATCTGAGAGCCCGAGCCGCTAAAAAGAAATGGGCCAAAGAAGTAGCAGATCATTTTCAGAAAGAATTAGACAAAATTGGCCGTATGAATCCGGCTGCAGCCGATTATTCGGTACAAATTAATTACTTGGAGTTATTGCTCGACTTACCCTGGAATGATTTTACCAAAGATAATTTTGACCTAAAAAGAGCTCAGAAAATTTTAGATAAAGACCATTACGGCTTGGATAAAGTAAAACAACGCATTATAGAATACCTGGCCGTATTAAAATTGAAGCACAATATGAAGGCTCCAATTTTATGTTTGGTTGGCCCTCCGGGAGTGGGTAAAACTTCGCTCGGAAAATCTATTGCCAAATCTTTAGGCCGTAAATATGTACGTATGGCTTTAGGCGGAATTAGAGATGAAGCCGAAATTCGCGGCCACCGCAAAACCTATATTGGTGCCATGCCGGGCCGTATTATTCAGTCCTTAAAAAAGTCAGGCGCCTCCAATCCGGTTTTTGTTTTAGATGAGATAGATAAAGTAGGTAATGATTTTAGAGGCGACCCTTCTTCTGCCCTGTTGGAGGTATTAGACCCAGAGCAAAACAACTCTTTTTACGACCATTATGTAGAAGTTGATTACGATTTATCTAACGTGATGTTTATTGCTACCGCGAATTCTTTAAGTTCTATTCATCCGGCTCTATTGGATAGGATGGAAATTATTGAAGTGAATGGCTACACTATTGAAGAGAAAATAGAAATTACCAAACGTCATTTACTCCCCAAACAACGCGAACAGCACGGTATCAAAACCAAAGATATTACCCTAAAATCTTCGGTTATTGAAAAAGTGATTGAAGAATATACCCGAGAATCGGGCGTACGTGGTTTAGAAAAGAAAATAGGTTCGTTGGTGCGTGGCGTAGCCACTAAAATTGCCATGGAAGAACCTACTGAGCCGGCTTTGGATAAAGCGGATGTAGAACGTATTTTGGGCGCCCCTATTTTTGATAAAGATTTATACGAAGGCAACGAAGTAGCCGGCGTGGTAACCGGCCTGGCCTGGACATCTGTGGGTGGCGATATTTTATTTATCGAAGCCAGTTTAAGTCCCGGAAAAGGAAAATTATCCTTAACGGGAAATCTGGGCGAAGTGATGAAGGAATCTGCCACCATTGCCATGGCTTACCTCAAAAGTAATGCTTCTAAATTTAATATCGATTATAGATTATTTGACCATTGGGATGTGCACATCCACGTGCCTGCCGGAGCAACCCCAAAAGACGGGCCATCTGCGGGCGTAACCATGCTTACTGCTTTAACTTCTGCCTTTACCCAACGTAAAGTAAAACCGCATTTAGCCATGACCGGCGAAATTACACTTAGAGGCAAGGTTTTGCCCGTGGGTGGAATTAAAGAAAAAATATTGGCGGCGAAACGGGCCAATATTAAAGAAATTATTCTTTGCAAATCAAACGAAAAAGATATTCTGGAGATAAAAGAAGATTATATTAAAGACCTCAAATTCCATTATGTACGTGAGATGCAGGAAGTAATTGATTGGGCTTTAATTAAGGATATGGTTAAAAACCCCATTGATTTAACGATTAAAGAAACGGTAAAGCCGGCTTGTAACTAATAAAATTTAAAACCCACAGGGTCCTCCGAGAGAGACCCTGTGGAGACAAGAATGGAATGATAACTAGAAATAAAAAAGCCTTCATTAAATTTCAAGAGAGCTGTTTTGTCATATTTTGTTATTTGGAATAGATATAAAAAGTTGTCGGTATAAAATGATAAATGTAGTAGTTCCCACTATTATTAGGGCTTCCCCAAAAGAAATCAAAAACCTCGTTGTCATTACCAAGAATCGCCGTGACACCCGAGTCCAAATCACAACCATAACCCAAATTAATTGTTATATTCTTTTGAACAGTTTCGTTCGGCTTATAAGTTACTATATCAATTACTAAAGAAGAATTTGGGTCGGTTGTTGCACCAACAATTTTCAATTTACCAAAAAAACCTTCATCAGTTTGGTAAAATAGAATGGCGCCGGGTTTTAATCCTTCTTCGAGGCCAGAGGATATAACCATAATATTCTCACTAGAGAATTCATTCTTTAAATTTTCAATATATACATTAGTGATATCATCAAATTGCTTGAATGATATGGATTTGTCTTTTTTACATGCAGCAATACTTGACATGGCTAAAAAGAGTAATATTAGAATCTTATTCATGGTTTTAATTGTTATCTGATAGTTGTATTAACGGGATTTAATAGCTTTTGGTATTTCACCTACTCAATAATCTAAACTTAAAACAAAGAGTAAATTGAATTTAATTTAAAAAATTTGCTCGACTTCAGGATTAATAGCTAAACTGACTGGTAATTAATAATATTAATTATTAAAACAGAAAAAGCAAAAAATTAATCTCGTAGAAAATTTCTGCGAGATTTTTTATGCTCTATTATTTTTTTGTTGCTATGTTTAATTGTTGTAACACCATACGACAAAACACACATCCGCTTTTTAACACATTAATGAAATTGAAACATTTTTGGACTGCTTTGGGGGCAGCCTGCATTGGTATTTCGGAACTTTTTGCCCAGGAATCGGCTCATGAATTTAGCATTAAAAGCGATAATGATGCTTATTTAGCCAATGGGCAAGACCGTTATTATACCAATGGGTTCTTTCTTCAATATCGCATGGCTGCAAATCAAAGCCAATTAAAACCGGGTATCAATAAAAAGATTTATGAATTAGAAATTGGGCAGAAAATGTACACCTCTCATTCTGGTTATGTTTGGGAACGGAGATATGTAGACCGGTCAATTACCGCCTATTTATATGCTGGCGGCAGCATTACCTGGTTGTATGATGCTGAGAAAAACCTAAAACTGGGCGTACAAATTGGCACCATCGGTCCGGCGGCACTGGGCCGACAAACCCAGGAATTATTTCATAAAATAACCAAAACTTATGCCCCAAATTGTTGGAAATACCAGCTCAATAACGAAATGGGGCTTAACTTTAACTTGGCATTCAACCAGCTTTTGAGCCGTTCGGCTTCACAAAACGTAGATTTTTTATGGAATGGCTATGTAAATTTAGGCAATACCT
>CAZFAE010000040.1:5253-17695 GCA_964516035.1 uncultured Sphingobacterium sp. | reverse complement strand
CGAGGCAGCAGATTTGGGTTATTTACAGGCTGGAAAATATGCCATCAGCATGAATCGCAGCCGTTTATTAGCCGACGCCAAAGAAAAAGCACTCGAACTGGCCGATGCGGGTTATACCCAGCCGGTACGCCGCACAGATATCAAAGTATTGGGTAAATCTGGATTGGGTATTGCCTATGCCGGTGCCAATTCCATGCTTGCCGGAAACTATATTTCTGAGCATGATCAGAAAATTTCTCAAAAATTAGGTTACGTAATGTGTGGTGGCGATTTATCAGCCCCGAGCATCGTTAGCGAACAATATTTACTCGATTTAGAACGCGAAATGTTTTTATCACTTTGCGGAGAAAGAAAAACTTTAGAACGCATACAAAGTATCATCACCAAAGGGAAACCTTTAAGAAATTGATTCGAGAACAAAGAACAAGGAATAAAGATAAAAGATTTGACAACCTGGATGATCAAGAAAGAGTCATTGCTCTTTGCTCCTTCATCCTTAATCTAAAAAAATGCAAGAAGCATATATCATAGCAGGATACCGCACCGCGGTGGGCAAGGCGCCAAAAGGTGTTTTTCGTTTTACCCGTGCCGACGATTTGGCTGCAGAAGTGGTGCGTGGCCTCGTGGCTGCTGTCCCGAATTTAGATGTGGCACAAATTGACGACGTGATTGTTGGTAATGCCACGCCCGAAGCCGAACAGGGTTTAAATATTGCCCGGATGATCTCGCTGATGGGTTTGGATACTGATAAAGTTCCGGGCGTAACCGTAAACCGTTATTGTGCTTCCGGATTGGAAACTATCGCCACTGCTGTAGCGAAAATTCGTGCGGGAATGGCCAATTGTATCATTGCCGGCGGGGTAGAAGTAATGTCGGGTATGCCTTTCGGCGGATGGAAACTCGTACCCAACGCAGATGTGGCTAAAAACCATCCCGATTGGTATTGGGGTATGGGCCTTACGGCCGAAGCCGTAGCTAAAGAATATGAAGTAAGTCGCGAAGACCAAGATGAGTTTGCGTTTCAATCGCATCAAAAAGCGATTAAGGCGATAGAAAATGGCCATTTAAAAGCTGGCGTATTGCCCATCACCGTAAAGGAAAATTATTTGGATGCCAACCTGAAAAAGAAAACCCGCGAATATGTGGTAGATACCGATGAAGGCCCAAGAGCAGATACCAGCATCGAAAAGCTAGCCAAACTAAAGCCGGTTTTTGCTGCTAATGGTTCCATTACCGCAGGAAATTCATCGCAAACTTCAGACGGAGCTGCGTTTGTATTGGTGGTTTCAGAAAGTATGCTCAAGCAATTAAACGTTCAGCCCATTGCCCGCCTAGTAAGTTATGGCGTGGCTGGCGTACCGCCCCGAATTATGGGAATTGGACCGATCGAAGCTATTCCATTGGCTTTAAAACAAGCCGGAATGAAACAAGATCAATTAGACCTGATCGAATTGAACGAAGCCTTCGCCTCACAATCTTTAGCCATCGTTCGTAAATTAGGCTTGAACAAAGATATTGTAAACGTAAACGGTGGAGCCATTGCATTAGGACACCCATTGGGTTGCACCGGAGCAAAACTAACTGTTCAAATATTAAACGAATTAAAAAGCCGGAAACAGAAATACGGCATGGTTACCATGTGCGTAGGAACCGGCCAGGGTGCGGCAGGGATTTTTGAATTACTTTAAACGAGTATTGAGTACATAGTATTGAGTATTTAGATATTCATGACGAACAAATGTTATTTACAAAACAAACCGATATAAGATAATCCAGTATTGAGCATTAGTTTGGACCTGCAAAAGTCTCAATACTATGTACTCAATACTCACTACTAATTAAAATTATGGCAAATCACACAAAAGGCGGTGAATTCATCATCAAAGACACCGAAGCAGCAGATATCTTCATTCCCGAAGAATTTGATGAAGAACAGTTAATGATTAAAAAAACCTGCGAAGATTTTCTGGAAGCAGAAGTTTATCCAAATCTCGACCGCATTGATAAACTGGAAGAAGGCTTAATGCCCACTTTAATGGATAAAGCCGGCGAACTGGGTTTATTGGCCGTTTCTATCCCCGAAGAGTTTGGCGGTTTCGGAAAAAACTTCAACACTTCCATGCTGGTAGCCGATGTAATTGGCTCGGGACACTCTTTTGCGGTGGCGCTTTCTGCACATACCGGAATTGGTACCTTACCTATTTTATATTACGGAAACGAAGCCCAAAAAGCCAAATATGTTCCGAAGTTGGCCACCGGCGAATGGAAAGCTTCTTATTGCCTAACCGAGCCAAACTCTGGTTCTGATGCCAATTCTGGTCGTACCAAAGCCGTTTTGAATAAAGAAGGAACCCATTACCTGATTACCGGTCAGAAAATGTGGATTACCAATGGTGGTTTTGCAGATATTTTTATTGTGTTTGCCAAAATTGATGATGATGAAAACCTGACGGCTTTTATCGTTGAAAAAGATTTCGGTGGCATCACCATGAATCCCGAAGAACATAAAATGGGTATCAAAGGCTCCTCTACCCGCCAGGTATTTTTTAACGATTGCCCGGTTCCGGTGGAAAACATGTTGTCTGAGCGCCAAAACGGATTCAAAATTGCGGTAAACATCCTCAATATTGGCCGTATTAAATTGGGTGCAGCAGCCATTGGTTCATCCCGTAAGGTAATAGACCATGCTATAAATTATGCCAACGAGCGGGTGCAATTTAACTTGCCAATTTCCAAATTCGGAGCAATCCGCTATAAACTGGCGGAAATGGCCACCAAGAATTTTGCGGTAGAAAGCGCCGCTTACCGTGCCGGTCAAAATATCGACGATGCTTACGATGCCCTGGTTGCCGGAGGCATGGAATCTGGAAAAGCCAAACTTAAATCTACCGAACAATTTGCAGTAGAATGCGCCATCCTGAAAGTTTGGGGCTCAGAAATGCTCGATTATATTACCGATGAAGGCGTTCAGGTGTATGGAGGTATGGGTTATTCTGCCGATGCTCCGATGGATAGAGCTTATCGGGATAGCCGGATTAACCGGATTTTTGAAGGAACCAACGAAATCAATCGCTTGCTGATTGTAGACATGTTATTGAAACGTGCCATGAAAGGTGAACTGGATTTAATGACACCTGCCCAAGCTGTTGCCGCTGAACTGATGTCTATCCCTGAATTTGGAGAAGACGACGACAGCTTATTTGCAGCCGAAAAGAAGACGTTAAAGAATTTGAAAAAAGCAGGTTTAATGATTGCCGGAGCAGCCGTTCAAAAACTGATGATGACGCTGGCCAAAGAGCAAGAAATTCTGATGAACATTGCCGATATCATCGGCGAGGTTTACGTGCTCGAATCAACCATACTTCGTGTAGAAAAATTAGTCAAAATGCGTGGCGAAGAAGCCATGCAAGGCCAGTTAGATATGATGCGTATTTATACTCAGGAAGCCGTAGATAAAGTGTATTTGGCAGGTAAAGAAGCCTTAAACTCTTTTGCCGAAGGCGATGAATTGAACATGATGCTGGTAGGTTTGCGTCGATTTACTAAAATGCAGCCATTTAATATTAAAGAAGCCCGCCAGCGGGTAGCCCGCCAGTTGATTGAGGCTAATAAATATTGTTATTAATTCTTATACCTATGAGAATCAAAGCCGTTCCGGAAAATTCCGAAACGGCTTTTTAGTTAAATGATGTTAAAGAATCGTTTTTTACGTTAAATTGGATAAATTTGCAACCTCAACAAGGCACATGCTAATGAAATTATTTATTAAAAATACGCTCTTTATTTTATTGGCAGGCTTAATGATTGTTTCTTGTAAAAAGAGCCCTGCTTACGATGCTGAGAAGCAGCTTAAAGTAGACGAAGAATTGATTAAAACTTTCATTGCTAGCAATAATATTTCAGCTCAGCGTCACGAAACCGGTTTGTATTATCAAATCATCACTCCCGGAACAGGAAATATAACTTATAGCGCCAGTACCAAAGTAACGGCCAATTATACGTTGCGTTTGTTAAACGGAACACTGATTGAACAATCTTCGGCTCCAGCACAATTTTTGCTGGGCAATGTAATTACAGGTTGGCAAATAGGTGTGCCTTTGATTCAAAAGGGGGGTAAAATTAGGTTGTTGATCCCTTCGCCTTATGCATACCAAAATCAGGCCCAGGGTGGTATCCCTGCTAATTCAGTACTCGATTTTGATATCGAGCTAGTTGACGTTCAAAATTAAATTCTCTACTCATGAAGCAGATTTCTAAAAATATTATCGGATTTATAATGCTAGCTACTGTATTGGCAGCTTGTACCAAAGAATACGCCACGATCGAAGAGCAGGATAAGGAAATGGTTCAGAATTATATTCAAACCAATAACTTAACCATGCTGCAATACCAGCAAACCGGCATTTACTATCAGGTTACCAACCCGGGAACTGGCCCCGACTTGGACTATAGCGTAAAGATTCCGCTGATATATACCGTTAAAACCTTAGATGGACAGTACAGTGCTTTGGATACCTTTAATAACCGTTACGCCAATTATTTCGGATATTTTAAACCCGATTCTTTGAGAGAAGTAATTAAACATGCCTTGGTAAAACAAGGTGGAACGGTAAGGGTAATTATTCCATCCCGTTTTGCTTTTGGTAAGTCGGGTAGTGGTAGCATTCCAGGAAATAGTTCTTTAGATTATACCATTACGGCTATTACTGCCGATAAATTACCAGAATACGAAGATTATACCATTAACCAATACCTGCAAACCAATAATCTGACAGGATTTACTAAAACAGCAAGTGGTTTATATTATAAAATTGGCCTTGCCGGCGATGGTACAGAAGTTATTGATGATGAAAGTGTGCTTACTCTAGAATATACCGGTAAGCTTTTTAACGGCACCGTATTTGACCAAACGACTACTGGCTCTAATGCCATCTTAGTACTAGGAAGTTTGATAGAAGGCTGGAAAGAGGCTTTGCCATTCATTAAAAAGGGAGGCAATATCCGTATTCTTCTGCCATCTTCTTTAGGCTATGGTGTAACTGGTAGCAACACGGCTATTCCACCCTTTTCCTGTTTAGATTTTGATATTAAAGTTACCGACGTAACTAATTAATTATCTGCTTTTTCTAAGGCTTTTTTGAAAACATCCAAAACCCGGTTTCGGGCAAAAGGATGGTCTACTATCGGTTTAGGATAGCTAAAAGGGTCGTTAAATTCAGGTATCCATTTTTTGATATAAGCCAATTTCGGATCAAAGCGTTTGGTTTGCAGATCGGGACTAAATACCCTAAAATAAGGCGCTGCATCATTGCCACAACTGGCCGCCCATTGCCAGCCGCCCACATTGCTGGCCTGTTCAAAATCCAATAATTTCTTGGCAAAATAAGCTTCGCCCCAGCGCCAATCTATTAATAAATGCTTGGTCAGGAAGCTGGCCGTAATCATGCGTACCCGATTGTGCATAAAACCCGTGGCGTTCAACTCCCGCATGCCGGCATCTACAATCGGGTAGCCAGTTTTGCCCTGGCACCAAGCCTCAAATTCTTCTTCGTTATTGCGCCACGGGATGCGATCGTAAGCCGGCTTAAACGCTTCCTTAACCGTATGCGGAAAATGCCATAAAATCATGAAATAAAACTCCCGCCAAATCAATTCCATGAGCCAGGTTTTTTCGGCGCTGGCCATTCCGGCCTTCACCAGTTCGCGGATGCTCACCGTTCCGAAACGGAGGTGAATGCCAATTCTGGAAGTCCCGGCGATAGCCGGAAAATTTCTTTTTTCGGCATAATCTGCAATAAATCCCTTATAAGTTGCTTCAGGTAAATTGAGGCTGCTTTTTTCAAACCCCATGCTTTGCAGTGAGGGAAGGTTTCTAGAGGTGTTTTGCTCGAATTGATTTAAATAATTATCGCTTGGGTAATTGCTTAATCCAACATCATTAAATTTTTGCAGCCATTTACGGCTGTAAGGCGTAAAAACGGTGTATGGCTTGCCATCGTCTTTAGTCACCTCGTCTTTTTCAAAAATAACCTGGTCTTTAAAACGATTGAAAGCAATGTTTTTGTTGGCAAAAAAGTTTTCTAATCCTTCATCCCGCTGGCGGGCATAAGGCTCATAATCTAGGTTGGTATAAACACCTTTTATATCAAATTCTGCTGTTAATTCCTGCCAGGCCTGTTCGGCCGGAGCATATTTAATAACTAAAGAAGAACCAAATTCTTTTAATTTCTCATTGATAGATTCCAGTTCCCGGTGAATAAAAGTCACCCGGGCATCGGCACGGTCTTCCAATTTATCCAGGATATTCCTATCAAAAATGAAGAGTGGCACCACCGGAAGTCCGGCTTGTAAAGCGTGGAATAATCCGCAATTGTCGTTCAGGCGTAAATCTCGCCGAAACCAGAAAATATTAACCGGAGTATTAGGCATATAAATTTGTTAAAGCAGGGGCTAATTCAGGGAAAGCGAATTTAAATCCTGCATTTTCTATCTTTTTAACGTCTACCCTGGTGCTGCCTAAAATGGCGGCACTCATTTCGCCCATGGCCAGTTTAAAAATAAAAGCCGGAGCCGCAGGCAGCCAAAGCGGCCTGTTAAATTGTTTGGCAATGGCCTGGGTAAGTCCCAAATTAGTAACCGGATGCGGAGCCGCCATATTGAAAACGCCTTTCAGCGATTCGTTTTCGAGCGCAAAAAGATACATATCAATTACGTCCTGCATATGAATCCAAGAAACCCATTGTTTGCCACTACCCAAAGCTGCGCCTAACCCAAAACGAATCGGGCGGGCAATCTCTAACAAAGCGCCACCTTCGGGACTGAGCACAATGCCGGTGCGGAATTTAACGATACGCAAATTCAAAGCATTGCCTTCGTCAACTGCGTTTTCCCAGGCAATGCAAGATTCGGCTAAAAAGCCGTTTCCGGCGGCACTTTCCTCGGTTAAAATTTCATCGCCACGGTCGGCATAAAAACCTACGGCAGCGGCAGAGATTACACTTTTAACTTCCGCCGAAGGCGTATTTTTAATTAAACTATAAATCATACGGATAGATACCGTACGGCTATCAATAATATCTTTTTTGCGCTGTTTGGTCCAGCGTTTGTCTACAATACCTTCGCCAGCCAGGTGGATAATGGTATCCACACCATCAATACAATTTTTATCAATGATGCCATTTTTAACATCCCAAATAAAAGATTTAATGCGTGCATCGGCAGTAGGCCTGGCCTTGCGGCTTAATAAATGGATGTGATAACCCTTATCGAGCAGCTGGCGGCATAAATGTTTGCCAATTAGACCGGTACCTCCGGTGATGAGAACAGTTTTATTAGTCATGGTGCATTCAAAAATTGCTATTTTTAGCCAATTATCAGCACAAAGCTTATAATTTAACACCCTTTAGACAAAACCAAACCATATGCTTTATCAAAAACACCTATTTATATGTACCAATCAGCGTCCCGAAGGTTCAAGGGTTTGCTGTGGCGAAGAAAAAGGCCTGGCTTTGGTGGCTGCTTTTAAGAAAGCGATTAAGGATAAAGGTTTGAATACCGAAATCAGAACGCAGCGTACCGGCTGTTTTGATGTTTGCGAACGCGGCCCAGGTTTGGTAGTTTATCCAGAAGGTGTTTTTTATGGCAAAGTGCAATTGAGCGATGTGGAAGAAATTGTTTCGGAGCATTTAGAAAACAACCGCATTGTAGAACGTTTGGTAATGGATTTTAACCAAGAGGTTTAATGGCTAAAATCATCGTTATAGGTGCCGGTATTGCCGGAATTGCTTCGGCTATACGGATGGCGGTTAAAGGCCATGAAGTTGCCGTTTACGAGGCCAATGCCTATCCCGGTGGTAAATTATCTGAGTTTAAATCTGGCAATTTTAGATTTGATGCCGGCCCGAGTTTGTTTACCATGCCGCACTATGTGGATGAGCTGTTTAGCCTGGCCGGAAAAAATCCTAGAGATTACTTTAATTACGAAAAACTGGAAACGGTTTGCCATTATTTTTATGAAGATGGCACCCGCATCAATGCATGGGCCGACCGCAATAAACTGGCGGAAGAAATTGCCACTAAAACCAAAGATTCTGCTTCATCGGTTCATTGTTTTCTGGATTATAGTGCCCGGATTTATGATATTACCCATGCCATTTTTCTGGAGAAGAGTTTGCACCGCATTCAATCTTTTTTGAATTGGGGCACTTTGAAATCTATATTCCGATTTCCGAAAATTGACCCTTTTCGGAGTATGAACAAAGCCAATACCGGTTTTTTTAAGGATGATAAAACCATCCGTTTTTTTAACCGATACGCCACGTATAATGGCTCTAATCCATATCAGGCGCCGGCAACTTTAAACGTAATTCCACATTTGGAGCAACATTTTGGCGCTTATTTTCCGAAGGGAGGCATGGTGGCCATTACGCAAAGTTTGGTTAAGCTGGCCGAAGATTTAGGCGTTAAATTTAATTATCAATCCAAAGTTCAGGAAATTCTACTGGAGGATAAAAAGATAAAAGGCATCCGTTTAAACGGAGAAGAATTACTGGCCGACCGGGTGATTTCCAATATGGATGTTTGGTTTACCTACCATCAATTATTAAAAAAAGAAGAATCACCAAAACGCATCCTGAATCAGGAACGCAGCAGCTCGGCGCTCATTTTTTATTGGGGTATACAGTCCGAATTTCCGGAACTTGATTTGCATAATATATTTTTTAGCGAAGATTATCAAAAGGAATTTGATGCTATTTGGAATCATCAAGCCATTGATGCCGACCCCACGGTTTACGTAAACATCAGTGCTAAATGCCAGCCCGAAGATGCACCCAAAGGTGCCGAAAACTGGTTTGTGATGATTAACGTGCCGGCCAATGCAGGCCAAAATTGGGATAAACTGATCGCCGAAGCACGAAAAAATATCATCCAAAAATTATCCCGAATGCTGAACCGAGATATCGCTCAGCTTATTGTTAGCGAAGAAATTTTAGACCCACGCAGCATTGAACAAAAAACAGCTTCGTACCAAGGGGCTTTGTACGGAACCAGTTCCAATAATCAGTTTGCGGCTTTTTTGCGCCATGCCAATTTTTCATCCAAAATCAAAGATTTATACTTTGTGGGCGGTAGTGTGCATCCGGGCGGTGGCATACCCCTGGCTCTACTTTCGGCTAAAATTGTAGACGACTTATCTGCCTGAAAGCGAAAGGCTTTGTAAAATTGCCTATATTTAAACCATGCATCCGCCACGCCGAAATTCTTTAATTTATGCCTTCTTTTCCTGGTATATCAACCGCATTATTGGCCGCGATTTTAAGCGTTTTGAATACAATACCATTGAAATTGACCCTAATCGTGCCATACTTTTACTGGCCAATCATTTTTCGTGGTGGGATGGCTTTTTGTTATTTCAGCTCAATCGCATTTTTCTGCGCAAACGCTTCCACATTATGGTTAGCGAAGAGAATTACCTCCAGCATGGTTTCTTAAAATATCTGGGTGCTTTTTCTGTAAAAAAGAATTCCAGAAGCATGATTGAAACCCTCGAATATGCCGGCAAACTGCTGGATGATCCCGAAAATTTGGTGGTTATTTTTCCGCAAGGAAAATTATACTCCAGCCATGCAGATGCCGTGGTTTTTGAAAAAGGCCTGATGAACCTTATTAATTCGTCTGCTAAAAATTTCCAATACCTTTTTGTGGCGGTTTTTACCGATTATTTCGATAGCAGAAAGCCATCGGCAAAAGCCTATTTACAAACCTGGGAAGGCGCCGAATTTACCAGCCTGCAATTGATAAAAAGTGAGTACAATAAACATTTTGAATCATCGCGGAAGCAACAAAACAGCCTAGTTATTTAGTATGATTTTGCTTTACCTGGTTTTCTTTTTCCTCATTTTGCGCTTCGCCGTTACGCTGTTCAACTATATTTCTCATCCGGTTTTACCACCTGCTGTAAACAGCTACCGCGATGCAGTTTCTATTTTAATTCCTGCCCGTAACGAAGAAAAATGCATCGGCAATCTCCTCCAATCTATTCTTGAGCAGGATTTTCAGGACATAGAAATTATTGTTTTAGACGATGATTCATCGGATGAAACCCATGCTATTTGTGAGTCTTTTGCTAAAAAAGACAATCGTTTTAGGGTGCTCAAAGGCCAGGCTTTGCCCGCCGGATGGCTGGGTAAAAACTATGCCTGCCATCAATTGGCTGAAGCTGCCCATGGTAAATATTTATTGTTTTTAGATGCCGATGAATTGGTGCAGCCGGGCTTAATTCAGGCGGCAGTTCATCGCATGAAAATGCAGCAATTAGATTTGTTGAGCCTGTTTACTAATCAAATTACGCTAAGCCTTGGAGAAAAATTGGTGGTACCGCTCATGCACTTTTTACTGCTCAATTTATTGCCGCTGCGATTGGTTCGTTTATCCAAAAACTCGGCTTTTGCTGCTGCAAGCGGACAATTTATGTTGTTTGAGGCCGAACATTACCGTCAAAATTTATGGCATGAGCAGGTAAAAGCACGTGTGGTAGAAGATATAGAAATCATGAAATTGCTTAAAGCATCCGGAGGCCGAGGAGAAGCGCTTTTAGCCAATGGCTTAATCCATTGCCGCATGTACACCGGTTTTGGCGAGGCCGTATCAGGTTTTAGTAAAAATTTGCTGGCAGGTTTCGGATACAGTCTGCCCGGTTTATTTTTGTACCTGTTTTTGGTGGTATTGGGACCTTTGGCTATTGCCTTTTTTTTGCCTTTAAATTTGAGTCTGCTGGCCTTAACTTTAATTGTGCTTAGCCGTATTATGATATCGCTTTTATCCGGTCAATCTTTAGGCTGGAACCTGCTTTTGCATCCGCTACAAATGTCGGTTTTAGTATTGGTGGCCATCTTATCGATGCAAAAATATTTAACTAAATCCATCACATGGAAGGGAAGAAACATACCTACGGTTTAGGAAATAAAACTTTAATCATCAGTTTTCTGGTGCTGCTTTTTCATGCGGTGGGTTTGTTCGGTTTCCTAATTCCAGAATACCAGGACCGTTTTATTGCCTTGGTTCCTTTTCATTTATTGCTGATGTTTTTTCTGATAGTAATTAGTCAGAAAGAGCTTAACGCCAATTTTTACACTTTTTTGCTCACCATTTACCTAGCGGGATTCGGTATTGAGTATTTTGGGGTGCATACCGGACTGATTTTCGGCTCGTACCATTACGGTAAAACCTTAGGCTTTAAACTGGCCGAAATTCCCCTGATGATTGGGGTTAATTGGATTTTATTGATTTATAGTGCCGGAGTGACGGTTCAGTATTTAAATATTAAAAATGTGGCTCTAAAATCTGCTTTAGCTGCCGCGTTATTGGTGGGTTTAGATGCATTAATTGAACCGATTGCCATCCGTTTTGATTATTGGAGTTGGGCAAATGATGTTATTCCCATGCAGAATTATATTGCCTGGTTTGTGTTTTCATTTGCCTGTTTTTGTTTTTTTAATGTATTGAAATTCAATAAACAAAACCCTGCAGCGGTGGTTTTATTGCTGGTTCAATTCTTATTTTTTATCGCCCTTAATTTATGGGCTTAGTGTGCTACAATTTTGTAATTTTGAGATGCGATGAGTTATAACCTTCAAATTACTATAGACGGCGATTCCGGTTTTTGTTTTGGCGTAGTTTACGCCATTGATATGGCCGAAGAAATTCTGGAAGAACAGGGTTATTTATATTGCCTGGGCGATATTGTGCATAATGATGAAGAAGTAAAAAGGCTTACTGCTAAAGGACTTCGCATTATTGAACATGATGCTTTAAAATCATTAAAAAATGAAAAAGTACTCATTCGTGCCCATGGCGAAGCCCCAGAAACTTATCGTACTGCATTAGAAAATAATATTACACTCATTGATGCTTCCTGCCCGGTAGTTTTAAAACTCCAAAACCGGATTAAAAACTCTTACGATGAGCAGGAGAAAATTCTGATTTTTGGTAAACACGGCCATGCCGAAGTAATTGGTTTGCAGGGGCAAACAAATAATAATGCATTGGTTTTTCAGGATTTGGCAGAACTGGATGGCGTTGATTTACCAAAATCGTTCACATTGTATAGTCAAACCACTAAGTCTACCGATAAGTTCTATCAGATTAAAGCCGAATTGATTAGTCGTGGCTACGAAATTAAGGCCCATGATACCATTTGCCGTCAGGTTTCTAACCGCGACAAGGAATTACCTGATTTTGTTCAGCATCACGATAAAATTGTATTTGTTTCGGGTAAAAAATCATCAAACGGCAAGGTCTTGTACGAAGTTTGCCGTAAATACAATCCCAATACCTATTTCATTTCTAAAGCCGATGAGTTGAGCAGCATCATGTTCAATCCCGGTGAAAAAGTGGGTATTTGCGGAGCAACTTCCACACCAATGTGGTTAATGGAAGAAGT
>CAZFAE010000040.1:0-5153 GCA_964516035.1 uncultured Sphingobacterium sp. | reverse complement strand
AAAAAGTGGGTATTTGCGGAGCAACTTCCACACCAATGTGGTTAATGGAAGAAGTAAAGGCGGTATTGGCAACCTATTAATTATATAGCCCACGGTTTAAACCGTGGGCTATATAATTCTACAAAAAAGCCCATGATTCTAATCAAGGGCTTTTTTGTTAATACCTTTGGTCGGTGTTTTCACCGTACCAAACATATTTCTTAAATGGATTACCCCATATTGTGATAAACCGCCTGCACATCATCATCCTCTTCCAGTTTATCTATCAATTTAATTACATCAACAGCTTGTTCTTCGCTAATTTCGGTGGTAGATAAAGCAACACGCTCCAGTTTGGCGCTAATTACTTCAATGCCTTTTTCTTCTAAGGCTTTTTGCATCTTGCCAAAATCTTCAAATTCGGTATGAATTACGGCAATATCTTTTCCCTCTTCACCTTCTTCCACATAAATCTCGGTTAAACCAGCATCAATCAATTCAAATTCCAATTCTTCCAGATCCATTTCTCCCGGGTCGAAACGAAATACCGACTGGCGGTGAAAAATAAAATCGAGTGAGCCTGTTTTGCCCAAAGTACCATCGCATTTATTGAAATAACTGCGCACATTGGCAACCGTTCTGTTGATATTGTCGGTAGCGGTTTCTATTAAAATGGCTACGCCATGGGCGGCATATCCTTCGTAAACTATTTCTTCGTAATTGCTTTCGTCTTTATTGCTGGCACGTTTAATAGCAGCTTCCACGCGGTCTTTAGGCATGTTTACCGCTTTTGCATTTTGCATCGCTGTACGCAGGCGAGAGTTGGCATCGGGGTTTGAACCACCCGATTTTACCGCCATCACAATCTCTTTACCTAAACGGGTAAATTGAACGGCCATTTTAGCCCAGCGTTTAAACTTTCTTTCTTTTCTAAATTCGAATGCTCTTCCCATATTTTGTTATTGATTGCCGCTTAGGCAGCATGGTTATTACAGTGTTTTATAGCTTTTAGTACTTCTTTTTTTTGTTCTAGTTCTTCCTCGATATCGAAATCGTTTTGTAAACCCAGCCAAAACTGCGGTGAATTTCCGAAATATTTAGCTAAACGCAATGCCGTATCTGCGGTAATTCTTCTTTTGCATTTTACAATTTCTGAAATACGTGTTTGCGGAATTCCAATATCTCTTGAAAGCCGGTAGGCACTAATCGCCAAAGGAAGTAAAAATTCTTCTTGGAGTATTTCGCCGGGATGTATATTTCTTAAATTTCTCATGTTCTTATCGATTAATGATAATCAATAATCTCCACTTCGCTGGCTTGCCCGTCTATCCATTTAAAGATGATTCGCCATTGGTTGTTAATCCTGATAGAATGGAAATCTTTCAGTTTTCCTGCCAATTTTTCCAATCTGTTAGACGGCGGCACCTTTAAATCTAAAAGGGTTTGTGAGTTGTTTAGCATTCTCAACTTTCGTCTTGCAGTTTCCTGTATTTCTGTTGAAAATCCTTTTACCCGTTCCCCTTCCCAGATTTTTTGGGTGGCTTTATCGCCAAATGAAGATAGCATACTATCGTTTTACGATACTAACGTTAAAGGTAAGTATTTATTTTAAATTTTCCAGCATATCGGCGGTAATGCCCGCTAAATCGTATTTTATTTGCCAGTTCCAGTCTTGCTGGGCGTAAGTATCGTCTATTGATTTTGGCCAACTATCGGCAATAGCCTGGCGTGGATCATTTGAACCATAATTCATTTTAAATTCTGGCAAGTGTTTCTTGATTTCTGCAGCCAGCATTTCTGGCGTAAAACTGATGCCTCCTAAATTATAACTGGAGCGGACACTTAGTTTTTCGGCTGGGGCATCCATCAATTGTAAAGTAGCCCGGATAGCATCTTCCATATACATCATCGGCAAAGCCGTATGCTCAGAAAGGAAACATTCATATTGGCCTTGGCTTAAAGCTTCGTGAAAAATATGAACTGCATAATCGGTGGTACCACCGCCCGGTGCGGCTTTCCAGCCAATTAATCCTGGATAACGGATACTGCGTACATCTAAACCGTATTTGGTAAAATAATATTCGCACCAGCGTTCGCCGGCCAGTTTGCTAAACCCGTAAACCGTATTGGGGTCCATTACGCAATATTGCGGCGTATTTTCTTGCGGAGAATGTGGCCCAAAAACAGCAATAGAGCTTGGCCAGAATACTTTTTTTACCTTAAAATCTACCGATAAATCGAGCACGTTTAACAGCCCATCCATATTTAATTCCCAGGCTTTTTTGGGTTTTTGTTCGCCTACGGCGGATAATAAAGCCGCAAGAAGATAAACTTGTGCTGGCTGGTACTTTTGAAATAGATTGCGGAGGTTTCCCTGGTCTAAAACATCAGAAAATTCAAATGGCCCTTCAGATTGTATAGGTTCTTTAATATCGCAGGCAATCACCTGTTCTGTACCGTGAATTTGCCTTAAGGCTGTCACTAGTTCTGTTCCTATTTGACCGTTGGAGCCGATTACTAAAATCGTTTCAGACATTTTTTAATTGGTTTGCAACAAAGTTAAAAATTTAGCTTTAACCTGAGCGGTCTTTATATCGGTCAATTGATTTTAGCTGCAAGGATGCAGGGTTTTACAAAAGTTTTTAATTGCCCGTGTAAATCGAATACTTGCATGTGGATGAGGTATATACCGATGGGTAGAGGTTCATTATTGTCGTTTAAGCCATCCCAAACTAAAGCGCCCGAACTGGCTAAAGTCAGGTTTTTAGTTAATTTGCGAACTAGCTGGCCTTTATCAGAGTAGACAGTAGTGTTGGCTACCATTCCTGGTTTTGTAAATTGATATTGTATGGTGAGGGCATCTTCAAAGCCATCCTGATCGGGAGAAATGGTTTTTGAAGAGAGACTTATTCCATCCCCGGAAGGGCTATCTGTCAGATATTGCGAATTTTCATATCCCGGGGTGGCAAAACCAACAGCCGCTGCTGCCGAACGGAAGTTGCCCGGCTCGTTCGCTGGCCGGCTAAAACTGCTTCGCTCCAACGAGACGCCTTCGGCATCTTTAATTAATGGAAAGTGCATCGATTCGTTATAGTTGAATTGATCTATCCGGGTATTGTTGCTGATTAAGACCACAGCACCTGCATCGTCGTTAAAAGCAGGTAAAGAATTTATTTTTAATAAATTTTCTGGCTTTGATACGGTGTACTCTGTCAAAATATTCTCCGGATTGGTAGTCAAAACCTGGTACGACATCGGTTCGATAAGTGTTTGTGTACTACTTATTGTTTTTAAGTTGATGACCTGATTTTGTTCATCTAAACTGCCAATTTGTAATTCTTTTAAATCTAATGGGTGATTGGTATGGTTATAAATTTCTACAAAATCTGCTCCGCCCAATCGCGGATTGAATAAAATTTCGTTGATGAGGATATCACCTTGCTCGATGTTTTCAGCAAGAAAAAAAGCTGCAGTATTATTTGGTGCTGCCAAAAGAATTCCGGCGCAATCGCTTACCTGACCGGCGCTGATCGTATAATTCATGCCCAGATTTAGAGGAGCTGCAAATTTTAGATTTACCTGTTCAAAATCAGGAGCTATCGCGATAGCTGAAACCGGCTGGCCAACACCGTTATTTAATTGATAATTTCCGGTAAATGCCGCCGAAATACTATCTACATACCGGTTATATTGAACAGTAATTGTTTCTGCATCTATTGGTTGGGCTGAAATTAGTTTTAAAGGTTCTGCATCAGGCCCGGCGTGATAAACAGCATTCATTTTGCCCGGCGTACCTCCGCTAATATCTGTACTGCCCGCCCAATTTTGTATGCCTGTGCAAAGTGCTTTTGGATTGATTAGTTCGAGCGAAAAGCCGCCCTGCTTTTTGAGGTCATCTTTATACCAGGTGTCGAGATAATTTACTTCATTAATAATTTCATTATTCTCGTTTTTCAACTTGATTTGATCGCCAGAATTATTCAAACTGGGCCAGGGCGAAATGCCTATGGTTTTGCCATACGCTGTAAAATTGGCTTCATCCGCGGAAGCGCAAATAATAGCAAATTCATTGGGCTGCAGGGTTTGTTCGCCAAAAGTATAAGTGCTTGAGGCGTCGCTATAAGTCCAGTTTTTGAGGGATATGGGATGTTCGGTAGTGTTCCAGAGTTCAATAAATTCTAGCGCAGGTAAATCTATTTGTGGCGATGGGTCGGCAAAAATTTCATTAATCAGGATGTCGTTGGGTTGAGGGGTGTAAGGTTTCTGGTAGTAAAAATTGGCTGTGGCCGGAGCTGTTTGAACATTAAAGTTGAAATCGGCCATGTTATTTACCGTTAATACATAAATATCGGTATTTAACTCAGTACTAAATTCTATTTCAAACCTGTTTAGTGTATTAGTTGTTTTAACGGTTGAGGGCTGTCCGTAGCCATTATTTAAACTATAATTTGCGGCATTTAAGGCTGTTTCTAGGCTAACTGGTTCATGAAAAGTTACCTGTATATTTTGTGTGCCATTGCCCTCAGCCAAAAGTAGTTCTGGAGGAATATTTTCTATAATTAAATGATCAATACTGAAATCATCAAAAACAAACTTATCAGAATTGGTTGAAGTGTATTTACACTGCAAACCAAACCAAGAAGTGTTCAAATAGTTTAAATCAGTTTGTGTTCCTTCTGATACGAAATTGCTGCCTCCGCTAATATCTGTTTGAACATCCCAAACACCTGCTATATTTCGGATAACTCTTACTCTGGAGAGTAACTGGGTATTACTCATTCTGGTTTTAGGTGGCCCGTCTATAATTTTTGTGAGCGTTAAACCATCTTGCCGGTAAAGATCATAAGAATCGGTTGAACCGCTCTCGCCAACCTGCAAAAAGTATCCATTAAGTGCTCCATTAAGGTCTTGATTATCAGAAATAAGATAAATCCGGATTTGGTTATTCGCAGATGGATCAAAATTCATTTGTAGGTAAAACTCCCAAACTGCATTTAATACTTTACTGTTGGGCGTAACTAGAGTTACGGTTTGTGCCAAACCCCCAGAATTTTGCGTTTGCAGTTGCAGGCTACCATTAATGCCAAATCCACTTCCGCTCCAAGCCGGATTGTTGATTAACTCCCCATCCGCAAAATTGTCATTTAGCTGTCCAAAAGCACTTTTAGTAGCCA
>CAZFAE010000039.1:0-17840 GCA_964516035.1 uncultured Sphingobacterium sp. | reverse complement strand
ACATGTTGGTTCGGATAATTAAGGTAGTGCTAAATTAATCAAAATTATAGATATCCGATACATTAATTAATATATCATTACTTGGGTGAGGTCTTTGACTAACATTGGTTGTTTTTTTAGGGAATGGTGGGTCACCCAAAAGGTTGATAGATAATAAATTACTTAAAACATGTTTTAAATCAAAATCTGATGTTCTAGAAAGATTTACCATTGGCACCCCTTGAGATTTTAATTTTGAAATAAAACATCTTTTTTGAGTCCATATATTCAAATGAAAGTCTGCCATGTATTCATCAACAAAAGACTGCCCTTTTAATTTTATTTTAATCATAAAAAAAGCTGGTGATTTGTCATTTACATATTCAATGGATATCCAATCTACTAGTTGAAAAACCGTCTTTCTTATATCAGCAAAATCGGCGTTAATTTTTGTTACAGTTGATATCTTCTTTCGGCTTTCTTTTATTTCAGTTTCGCTCGGATTACTATTTTCCTCTTCTATAATCTTTTTATCAAGTACTGCTATATCGTCTAGTAAAAATTGCCTTTTATTATTCATGGAATCAATTTTTTCCAAAACTTCCTTTATAATATTTGATTTTTCTAATTGATTTGATAGAGCTCTAATAGCTTTAGATAAATTTTCAATTTCTTTTTTTTTCTTATTTCTTAATTCAATGTGTTTATCAATTAATTTTTTAGGTATTGGTAAATTATTTAATACTTGATTTGATATTGGTTCTTTTTGAAGATACTGAATAACAAACGTTTCTAATTTGGGTAAACTTAATCCACGATTATCACACTTTGCATTTGGATAAGTTTTAGACAAGCACTTATAAGCATTATCGTTTCCTTTGAGTCTTTTCTTACCCCAATACGAGTTTCCGCATCTTTCACAAAATATCAAGCCATTCAATAAATAATGGTATTGGGCCTTTTTACCAACTGATTCTTTTTTGTTTTTTTTAAAATTAGCTTGAACTTGATTCCATAATTCTTCGCTTACAATTGCAGGAACCTTTCCTACAATTGTTTCAACAATTACTTTACTTTTAACCTTTTTCCCATCAACGATATCTATTTTATCTTTATGTACATTCCAAATTCTATCGCCTTTATAAATTGGATTTTTTAAGATGTCAGATATAACATTTCCTCTCCATATAACTTCTTTCTTTTTAAATTCTACTAACTCTTTGGTGTACTTATTTCGTCTTGTAATTACGCCTTTATCTTTAAAATTACCACTATATTTAGTAGGGACATTTTGGCTATTTAAATATTTAGATATAGTATAAGATCCTTTTCCATCAATAGACATTTCAAACATCAGTCTAACATATTGTGCTTCATTTTCATCAATTTCATACATATTGCCATCTCCTTTTTTATACCCATAAGATATGAGCCCATGTGTTTTTCCATCTGCTGCTTTTCTGGCATTTGCGTCCTTGACCTTTATTGAAGTTTGAATAGTAGAAAAGTTATTAGTTATAGACATCATTTGAGCTACCATCCTTAGTGCCGGATCTTCCAAATCATAAAAATTTCCAGCTAAATAAAATTTGACATCATAACTCAAACATTGTATTGAAAATATATCCCAAATTTCTGTGTTTCGCTCTATTCTAGATTGATCAAAACAATAGATAGCAGATATTTTACCCTTTTTCATGTCTGAAAAAAGTAATCCCAAGCCATCTCTAAGACTTTCGTCCTTGGTTCCAGATATTCCATCATCAATGTAAAATTGGTAATCTAGTCCAAGTTCTTTTGCACATTTAAGCCCCCCAGCTTTTTGTGTTTCTAGAGTATATTTTTCCTTTCTTGATTTCGATGTTCTGCAGTAAATTCCTAACATGGGTTAAATTTATAAAATTATTTAATATGATATACGGGTAATTAAGGTAGTTTAATACCTTTATCAATTAAACTATAACTATGATCCCCAAGGATGAAATAAAAGATTTTTTAGACTTCAAAGTACTTGAATTCAATCGACCTGAGTTTATTGAACTAGATCCCATTAGTATACCACACCGGTTCACCTCAAAGGAGGATATAGAGATTTCAGCGTTTATAACAGCTACTATAAGCTGGGGGAATAGAAAAGCCATTTTAAATTCAGCCAATAAGTTGTTTGACCAGTTAGGGGAAAGTCCTTATGATTTTGTAATGAATTCAAAAGCTAGTGAATTAGAAAAGGTCTCTGGTTTCTATTACCGAACCTTCAACGGGACTGATCTTAACTATTTTTTAAAAGCATTACGACACATCTATAAAAAACATAGCGGAATGGAGACTTTGTTCGCTCAGTATGCAAAAGATGATCTTCATGAATCAATAAGCCAATTTCATAAACTGTTTTTTGAGCTTCAGCATGAACCAAGAACAAAAAAGCATGTTTCGAATCCTGCATCTGGTAGCGCAGCTAAAAGACTACACATGATGTTGAGATGGCTAGTGAGAAAAGATAATTCTGGTGTGGATTTTGGTATCTGGAAGGAGATAAGTCAATCCCAGCTTTCTATCCCTTTAGACGTTCACTCTGGAAATACTGCCAGGAAGCTAGGATTACTAAATAGAAAGCAGAATGATATAAAAGCTGTCAAAGAGTTAGATCTAGTTCTCCGAGATTTTGATCCAGCTGATCCAGTGAAATATGACTTCGCATTGTTTGGACTTGGGGTCAATGATCAATTTTAATTTTCTATTTAACATTTGTAAGGCATATCCGTGGAGGCTGTTTAATTATTAGCCCCCCCTCCCTGTATCCTCCTTAAAATATGGGGGTATTTTTTTGTCCGTATAGTGGGGACAATATCTTGATAAAAAAATTTCTGAAAAAATTGTTGGAACATGCTTTTATCAATTTTATGAAAAAAAATATTTTTCAATTTTTTTCTAAAATTTAATAGATCATATATACCAATGGATGAACTAATATAATTGATTTTCATTTTTCGAGATTCTATTTTTGACTAATCAATCCACAGTTAGCGCTTGACTTTTAATTTTTTTTTATTTATTGTTTAACAAGTAACAATGCTTATGTGCACACATAAATTATTTGAACAGAAAATAATGGTGTTAAAATTGAATTTTTGTTGATTTTAGGTGTAAACACAAGTATTTATATATCGTAGCCGATTAATTCAGGCTAGAGGAATCCCTTTGCCCAAACTTATAATAATTGATAAAAAAATAATAAAATGAAAGAAATAAAGAAAAAGAATAATAATCAGGTAGTAATTGAACAGCTACGCGCTATGAATATAAAAACCAAAACACCTTACTTGGTTACAACAGGAGCAACATTTAACAATGAACATTACCTAACAACACCAGTAATTATTGGAAGATATGCCGTAAGTGATGTAACACTGAGGAAGAAGTATATGAAAGAAGGGATAATATTTAAAGATTATATTCCAAGTGATGGTAAGATTTTGATTTCAGAGTCTTTCTTATCAAAACATAATTTCAAGTTAATACCCAAAGATAAACTCGTTAGAAACTCGATTACCAAAGAACGCCATGTAGGTGAAAAGTTTCCTTACAGCAAAGCAATTAAACAAAATAGTGATAAGCTAAAAAAAGAAATTATAAATGACCCAGTAAACTACAATAAGTATCTGATTGTAACGGAACTTAAAAAAATGCAATGGAACGAATTTATAACCATAAGTACTACTCGAAATTTTATGGATCAAAATGCTTGGGATCAAGCTATGCTTGATTTCTGCGATTTCCTTGCAAAAGAGTCAAAAACACTTAATATCAGAATAGCTTATTCAACAGAAATTTCGATTGACATTCGCCATAAACGAGTAACAAAATATGAAACATCTCACCGTCATTTACATTTATTTTTGAATTATGGAGGTGTACCAGTTGTACCCAAAGTACTAAAACAATTATTTTTAAAATCAATGCGTTACTCCAAGTTTAATAGATATGAATATGAAATGGAGCCCTTCGAAAAGGGATGTTTTGGTGAAAATTATATTTTAAAAACCTACCGTAATGAAACTGATTGTTTTTCATTATGTGCACCGAACCAAAGCATATTAAAAGATTTAGACTAACATTTTTATCAGGTACACCATTGATAGCGCCCAAAACAATTACATTTAAGGTTTTCTTCTTTATTTTTCAGGTATCTGCTTAAAATATCATTTGAAATAATTTTTAATTTATTCCAATCCCATTGCTTTAAACGCTGCATCAACCGGATCTGAATAGACTAGCAAACTAAACTTTGAGATTAAGTCAGCAGGTACTTTACCTAATTGTACCATATCTATTGCAGGTATCAGTATTTTTTTTGCTCCAGAATCAGAAGCGATTTGTAAATATTCACCTAAGTTATCTGATCCAATAACCGTCCCACCAATAGACATTGAACCTAGTACAGCCAACTGTGGCAATAAGGGTCTATCAGCTATTGAAGAGACAATTGATAAGAAAATAGCTAATTCTAAACCACGGTTGTTACCAATACCATTGATGTCAGTCGCTTTTAAATGAAACTCAAAGTCACTGAACTTATGCGTTTGAGTGACCCTAGTTAAATTTGATCTAACATAGTTGATAGCTTCTTTTATCTCTTCTTTAATTGCGGAGCCACCACCAAATCCAGTATCACTTACTTTGCCATTGCCTGGCATTTTTTGAATATCAATTCTAAAAATTCCTTTATGTCCACTGTCAACATTTTTCCCAATTGAATAAACCGTTCCTGGGGGAAGTTCACCTTCTGGTATTAATGATTTACCACCACTCTCTGGTACACCGATAAAGTGTTCTTCATTATCCTCCAGGTCAATGTAGCTAAAGTGGACATCATAGAATTCCATGCCCCCGATTTTCTTTAATTGTTCTTTAATCCTTCTACGACCTACCAAAGCATATTCTAGACACTTCTTAACATCTTCCTTGGTGAACTTACCGTCTGGAAACAATAGCTTAACCAATCCACTAACAGTTCGTTTGATAGCTATTGAATCTCTTTGATTAAGATCTTTCCCAAGACGAAAAAATTGACCAATAACATCAGAAAAATTCCTTTTACGCATTTCACGAAGACACTCAGCATAGTAGTCAGATATAAAACCATACGCATTAGTGAAGAACTCTGGACGCATTTTGGGTATTTCCCAACCAGGAAGATAGTGGTGGAATCTATCAAAGAATGCCGTATCAATCATGTCCTTTGGAAATGGTGACAACAAATGACTTGTCTTTACCATATTTTCTATTGATCCATTAATATTTCCAACGAATACCATGGATGCATCAGCTTGAATGGATTCTTTACCCCTAGAAAAAGATCCATTAGCCATAAATCCTTTCATGATTTGGATGCCGTCTTTATCCTTCATATTAATACCAGCTACCTCATCAAAAGCCACCACATCCCACATACCAACTAGCCCCACTGTTCTGCTACCCATGTTGTAGAATAAATTGGCCACTGTGGTCTGGCCTCCAGAAATCAATATTGAATATGGTGATATCTCATCATAAACATAACTTTTACCAGTACCTCTTGGCCCTAATTCACATATATTGAAGTTCTTTTCCACGAAAGGAATCATCCTTGCAACCAGGTGCATTTTGGTGTTTTCATCAAGATTTACGGGTTCCATACCCACTGATCTACAGATAACATCTATCCATTCGTTAGTGGTAAAATTTGATCTTTGAGTCAAAAATTCAGAGATATCAGTCTCTGGCATTTGTATTGGCTTTAACTCAACAATACGAAAAGGTGAATCCCTAGAGTTTTCATCATACCAATACTCTAAAGTTAAAATACACCAGATTCCACCAGCAAGTAGTTTTTCATATTTACGAACATAACTATCATCGACGATTACATTCTTTAAGCTGATATTTGACAAAAAACCTTCATAGCGATCAAGTCTTTCATTTAACTTGGCCGAGACTCTATCAATAATTTTAAAGCGTCCCTTTTCCTTTATTTTTGCTTTAATCTTTTCTGACTCATCAGGTCGAACATAATTTTCAGCTAGGATCTGCTTTACCTTTTCAACACCTTCTTTGATGGTTTGCTCATCGTCTGTGGCACAGTACATGCCCAAAAGATATTCTAACACATAGACAGGCACATTAGCACCCTCTTTTATCTGCTTCGTTAGATCTTTCCTAACTACTTTACCAGCAAATGAGCTGTTTAATTTTATGTCTAAAGTGTCCATATCTTGTAGTTTAAAATTCATCAAATTCACTTGTAAATGCTATTAGCATTCTGTAAGTGATGGTTTTATAGGTTTTATACTGGTTGGTGCCAGAAATTTGTTCTTCAAGTTTTAAAGACACGTCTTGACCATTGTACTTAGAGGCATTGGAAGTGAAATGAAACACCTGGCGTTGTTCTCTTAACCCAGCATCGTCATCAGAGCTATTAAATAAAATGGTCTTTACATCAGAAATCAAGCTGTCATCAGTAGAGTAAAAACTAGCTCTAATCTGTCTTTGATGAATTTTGTCTGATGTAGGTTGCTTCTGATAAAAGTTGACAGGAGTGGTATTGCTAGTTACGTTTGAACTACCGCTGATAATATCAACTTGTACCTGCTCGATATCACTTTTCCTGGCTTTATTAATCTCAATGATGGGGATCACTATTTCCTGTAAACTAGCACCACCGTGCACAAATCTTGAGCCAGCACCTTGAACTCTTATACGGTTGATTGATTTTGGTATCTGAATTTCAGTGTCATCCTCAAGACCAAAAGTGGATTTATCCCAAGTTTTGACTGACAAGTCTTGATTTAAGTCTTTACCAATTACAAATCTTCGGCTAGTCTTATATACATTACCGGTTGGGGTAAAGTCAGTAAAATCTGAATCATCTAGTCGATTATGCTGGTACAAATATCCATGATCAGTGGTAACAATCATGTTGTTCCCATTCATGTTACTGATGTGCTTAATTAGTTTGATGATGTTATCAAACTCACTTTCTGTTGCTTCAAATACCTTACTTTCAGATGTCTTGTCATCACCAATCTTATCAATATGGTTACTGTAGATGTAGATGACGTTATAGGGTTTGATATAATCTCGACCTTCTGTGGCCGCTTTCATTTTCAGAAAGTCCTCAGCACCAATCGCAATACTACCTGGATATTCCTTTTGAAGAATTTTAGTTCTATTAGCAAGTCCTTGGGAGCTTTGACCATCAACATAAACTATATCCGAACCTTCTTCAATTGTTAAAGTCTTGTTTGGCAGTAAGGATGCCATACCCAATTGAGTATAGGATGGAATAGACCCCAAACAAGCAGTTAGCGATGCGGTATAACGATCCTCAGAAACAATTACCTCTTTTAATTCCGCAGCAGACTCGTACCTGAGGGCATCAGATATGATCACAAAAATCCTATTTTCTTTAGACCCAGAATCTTTATTGACGTATGGCTTTACCCAATTACTGTAAAACTTTTTTTGAGGCTGAACTTTATCAACCTGCCAAGACTGCATTTGATCAACAATAACTTGCCAGTTATCTCCAAGTTTTAATAGGTAGGAATTTCCATAAGCCTTTTCAATGTGACTAGTGAGTTCTTTTAGTATGTTCTGGTGCTCAGCTTGTTCACTAGAGTAGATATATTTTCGATAAAGTCTGTCTAAAGCAAACCATTGCTTATGATATTTTTCAAAACCATCTTGGGGACTTTTAACGCTTAGGTCAGATTTGTTTAGCTCATCCAAGAAGTTAGAAGCAAAACCGAGGGCATTGTACAGATAGGTGTAGTCATCAAAAAAGAACTTGACACGGCGCTTATTTACCCATTCCTGAACGATGTGATTTGAGATAGTTTTATTTAAAATCTGATCTTTTAATGCAGCGATAATCTTCTTATCTAGAACAGAGTAGGTATCTGAATCTAGTAAAGCTGCGGGATCGATGTTACTTATCTTATCCTGGATATTAAGTTCAATCTCTAACAGCTTGCTCCACTCTTCAAATACTTCTGCTGATTTCTTGTTCTCTTTCCAGGTATTAACAAACAGGTAGGCGTCTTTATTTAAAGTAGACTTACTATCGATGGATCGATCAAAATTATCTTTGAACAGCTGCAGAATTAAGTCCTTTACAGTTGGACTTGCTGATTTGTAATTGTATTTTCTTTCGGCAACTTCCCAGATAAATGATGAAAGGTTAAATTTTTCAATGGATTTATACTTATCAGATTTTGACTTAATAGCTTCAGCAAACAGTGAGTACAACACCTTTTCCCACTCTGGATCACAGTTGCATATTACAGACAGCATCTTTAATCTGATCTTGCTTTCGGTATCGTCCTTTTCTAAGATTGACTTTAATTGTTCAATTCTTGCTTGATTAACAAAAAACTCTTCGTGAGACTGTACCAGATTTTTATACTCTATGGAAAGATCTAAGTCCTGTAAATATAGTGAAGATGCTTCTGTTTGGAATTCATAGTTGGATAGCAAAAGGTCAAGCAACCAGTTTTCATTGTCATCTGATTTAGCTTTAGCTTGGTAGATTAAAAATTTAGTTGATGGTTCATCAACAAGAAGTCGGTGTTTTACTGAAAATTCGTTGTTCTCCAGTGTTATGTTGACTACACCAGGAATATGAGTGCTATTAAATAACCCTTGAAACTCTGCGGTGGCGTCATACCAGAATACGAGTCTATGTTGTTGAAATATTTTCTCCAACGACTCTTTTAACTTGGTGTTTATGGTAAATATATCTGGCATTAATCTTCTTCTTTTTCTAATCCTTTAATCGGTACTAATACTTCTTTAAACTTAAGATAGTTAACCTTAACCCCATCATCTAGATCTATGGTTATCTTCTGGGTTGCAATTGTAAATAAGGTTCTTTCGTAGTCTTTACAATCCCTGATCATTAATTCTAGCCTATCAACTTCTTTTAAAGCTAAAGTCTTTTCACGAGCTGTAACGTCCTCTCTAAGTGCAAGAAGGGTGTTAGTTTGTTTAGCAGCTTCTAGCTTACTAATAAAAGGCTGTAGATAGTCATTAAGCATCTTACTACACAAATCCGGCTGGTACCGGTGCATGTAGATTAATGCTTTAAAATGCCCCTTAGGAGAGGAAAACATCCAATAGATTGGTCGTTTCTTGTAGCGCTTTAGATGATCATTATAAAAGTCTTTGACAAAGTATTTTCTTATCTCTTTATCAATCACTTCTTCTATATATCTAAGATTTTCATCAAAATGTTTTTCACCAAACGCGGCTTTTAAAAAGGACTTAAATCTACCTACAATATCATCATTAAACCACTCACCATCTAACACTGGTATTATATTATCTTCATCAGGCAAGAAATTGGGGGTTGGTATTTGCCTTAAAAAGTCTTGTAAATTTTCTCCCTGATTGGCAATTATAAGACCCTGTTTGTCAATACTATATCGACCAAATAAATTACCAACTGAAAAGGAAAATATTGATGTAATAATTGAAGAATATACAATCTCTATACCCTCTTTCAAATTAATTTCTTCGTTAGGTGTTGTTATATCTGAATACTGAGTAACGGGATCCATTTCATCTCTCAATTCATATATCTCAATTAAAATTTTGTTTAGGTCAGTTTGTAACTTTGTAATTTGATTAAACTTGTTATGCACTAGTGTACTAATCTTACTCATAGATTCAGACAAAAGAGTAGATGGTTTAAATTCTAAGAATAAAATAATATTGTTAAAATCCCAAGAAAGTTCACGGAAATCCCAAAGCTCTGTATAATGAAAAACAAGTTCCTTTGTGATATTTTCAAGTTCAATAATATGCTGATTTTGGTGATCAAATAAAATAGGTAATGTTTTAACATCGCCAACTTGAGTAACTAATGTTGGATTCGTAATTCTTAAAAGTGGCTTAACTAGCTTTGAATTAAGAAAGCCTAGAATAGGGAATAACATATTTTCGGGAGGGAATAAACTACTTCCTTGCACGTCAAAAATATAACCGTCTTCTTTAAACCTTGCAGAAAAATCACCGGTTAAGTTGAATGATATCCCTTTTTTAAAAAAATACTGAGTGTTTTTTGGCTTTGAATTTGAAGGTAAAATCAAACCTGCATCAAGTCTTCTAAGTTTGTCATTTTTAATTGCTTCACCATCATTTTCCCAATTACATATGAATTCGTTGTTCCCATAAAATCTCTGAAATCCACCGCCTTTATTATAAGGGAACCATTTTGACAAAGATGATTCGCCATTTTGCCTATTAAATTGAATTTTATTTCTACTAACCTCATACCAATAACGAAGAAAAGTATTGTTATCACCCGTGGCCAACCCTTGTTTTATTTCTGAAAAAAATGAAAGCTTCTTTGCATTTTTTATTAAGCTTGATGTTCGCGGACTTATCCAATATGCAAATGAAAGACCCTCAAGTTCATAAAAGTCATATTGACTTCTTTTAATAGGATTATTTTTTTGGGATAAATAAATAACTTCTTTATTAGAGCTCCCTCGCACATCAGTACAGTCAACAAAATTTGTTTTATTTTCTTGAACAGGTAGGGAATTTTCAACTGTAAAAGATACTGATTGAACTATTTCACCACTAATTTCATCAAATACACCTGGGCCAAGATGGACAACATTTTGAATTTGTTGATTTTTCAGAAGAAATGATCTAAGTTCTTTAAAATCATTAGTAAACATCCAAGACTGTTGGTTAATTAAAGAATAAATCCCTCCTTCTACTGAAAAATGCATACATCTTTCAATAAAAGTTGAGAATAAATCTCTTTTAGAAATTGGATAAAATCTATGAACATACTCTCGAAGAGTTTCATTCATATTTCTAGATCCCATGTAGGGAGGATTAGTCACTACGCAAAAATATTTTCGACTTAGATATTCAGCTTGATTTTTTAGCTTCTGCTCTTGCTCTTGCCAAATGCTGCCCTTTTGTATTTTTAGTGCTTTTAATTCTTCAGGGGCTAATTGTACAAGTGAACCAAAATTATCTGCTTGAGTAAGATTGAAAAGAGTTAAATCTCGGTAATCGTCAATTAATTTTCCATCAACAGTTATTGGTAGCTTAACTGCATCTTTAATAATATTTTCATTTATATTTTCTAACGCAATTACTTGGGGTTGAATTGGATTGCGTAAAAAACGGGAGTAATAATTTCTAGCCTTCATCGTTAGCGAAAATGCTGCTAGTTGTGCTGCTCGTTCATCAATATCAATACCAAATAAGTTATGCTCTAGTATTAGTGAAGGAATTTCACTGTTGTTATAACCTTCTTCCTCGTATATTTTGATTAATAGGTCAAAAGCATAAACTAATACATGTCCACTTCCCTGACAAGGATCTAAGAAGGTTACATCAGTTATGCCTTTTATATTTTCAGGTACTGGTGGCAAATTATTTCCTTCTGGTGTATCAATAAAATAAGGCATATGCTGCCTTAGTTTACTTGAAGGCTTGAAGGTTAACCATAATTTACCAAGAGTATTTTCTACCATGTAGCGTACAATCCATCTTGGGGTAAATAACTGTGTCGCTGCTGGTATATTTTCTGCTGTGATTTTAATATTCTTCTTTAGCCCGTCAAAGACATCATCTTTTTTATCTGAAATGTAAAATTGATATAACCAACCTATCAACTCTTCTTGCTGACAATCATCATCTGACATCCCATTTATAATATCAGAAACAATACTAAAATCACTTAGCAAGTCATCTGGAAGAAGCAGCTCGGTATAATCGCTAATCCTTTCAAACATAAAGGGCATTGCTGAGTGCCATTTATTGCAAGAGGCTACCAATAATAATTTAAACGCCTCAGTTTGAGCATCAGAGCTTGATGTTCTTCCATCAATTAAATCATTTAGTCTTTGACGATCTAGTTTAAGATCTTGTTCAATATTACCAGCTAGAGCATTTTGAAGCATCTCAGGATTAGTCATACCAGGAAGTGGTGTAACTACCTTTGGGGTATTATAACCATTGGCATCCATAAACCTTAGGGCCATAAGACGATTGAACCAAGTATATGCAACGGTCTCAATTAACTGATCACGACCTAATTCACTTAGCTTGGATCTAAGTTGTGCCAACTCATTGGACTTGCCTCGTAATTCTGCGGTATCTTGGGTCAAGACAAAATCAAGCTTAACCCCGATTTGTGTAATCAGTTTTATCCTTGCCTCTTTTGCGAATTTCTTTAATTGGTTGGTGTTCATCACAGTGAAATTCGTTTTTGTTCGTCAATAATTCTATCCAACTCAGCTTTTAATGCTTTAATATAGTCTTCAACGTCCTGCTTGGACTCAAGGGATGGCTTTGAGTAATTTACTTTGATCGAGTTTTTAATGACGTACACAATTTTGGGAATACTAGGTGCTTCCTCACCAGCTTCAGATTGAGTTTCTGCTGGTGTTGCCAGCTTTGTCATCAACTCTAGTTGTTTTTGGTAAAGGTCGGTGTTAGCGTAGTTAGACTTAGTTCTGATGTTACCAATAAATCTTTCCGAACTAACTTCATTGATTACCTTTTCCAATGGCTCTAGTACCCTCAATTGGTTTGAGGCTTCTAATCCCTTAAAATCATAAAATGATTTAAGTTTATCAATTGCAGCATTAATAGCAACATTCGCTTTATCTCTTTCGATTTGTTGTTGATCGATTACTTCTTTTTTGATAGCCTCTATTGCCACTTTGGCTTCCTGCATCAAATTACCATCAAATGGTCTTGGGTTATTTGCTACAGTTTTAAGAAGATCTAGGTTGGAGGTGCCGATGTAGTCAAAGTTGGCATGGTTGGTTTCAAGGTATAAAAGCACGTCTTCAAAAATGTTTTTTTGCTGACCATTCATGAACTTTTTAACCTTTTCAAGCACGTTGTCTTTGTCATCAAACAAAACATCCTCATAATCAGCTAGGGCATTAAAGAAATATGGATGTTCTTTTTCTGCCAATAGTTTTAATCGGCTTAATGGCTCACCTATCAATTCCAAAAACTTAAATCGAGATCTATAGGTATTGATTTCATTAAAATCACGTACCTCTTTTTCTAATCTCTGCTTAAATATTCTAGATATTTCTTTTGGCTCGTTACCAAGGTTAGGTTCATTGAAATACTCTTGAAACAAAGTCTTTAACTTCTGGACTTGGGTGCCCTGGATCTCTTCCTCTAAATCAATAATTGTATTGGAATACTGGTTGTTCCTCAACAAGGATTCTAATGCGAGCCTATCATCTAAGCTAGATCCATCTTGCTTTAGACTTAATTTATTCCTTTTGTATAATTTAGCGATAAGACATAGCACGGCCGTTTGGTACCAGCCATAGGGTCTTGCACTAAAGAAATCAATTAAACCCTTAATAGTGGTTCTTTCGTGATTTGCTTTATTGCGTTGAATTCTACTTAAGACTTCTACTTCAACTTCATGCAAAGTGTCTTTGAACAGCAAATCATCTTGGCTTTGAATGATCTTAGTCAAATGTGCCTCTGTGAAATCTACATTAAGCATCTTTAACTTGGTGTACAGTGTTTTAATTAATACTTGTACACCCTGCGTGATTTTAGTTTTCGGGTCAGTTGAAGAGATATCAGCTAATTCAGTACCATTTTGATACATTTTTGCGTCACCTATTGCAACCCTAAGCTGGTTTACTAGACTTCTTTTCCTATCTGCATTTTGTTGTGCTTTTTCGGATAGTATTCGTTGCTTGGTAGCATCTAGGGACGGAGAGTTAGTAGTTTGGATGTACTTTTCAGTCTTTTTATAAATTCTTAGCTCGTCAAATAAGCGTTTATCCTCAGGAAGTGAAATTATTAGATCTGCGGGACGACCAGCTGACCACATTGGTATATTGCTTGCGCCTACTGTGTTTAAATTTAATGGGGTGATAAAATTTACATAGAAATCTTTTTCTCTACCAAGAACCCCATCATCCAATTTCCTACCGAACTCATAAGGTTGATTGTTGGTGTCTAGTTTTACTTTAGAGTCACGTAGGATATCATCGAAAAGTATGCTTGACAATAGTTCATTAGGTGACGATTGATCAATATCTATACTCTTGATTTCATTTTCTATGTCTTTCTCCTGGTTGGTCAAATACTCATAGAAATCCCCTGCAATTCTTTGGATATAGGTTTGGCTTTCAAGCAAGTTTAAAGTCTCCTGTACCTCTTTGCTGAATTTTGCAAGATCAACGTCGAATTTTGGGAGTAATAAAGTGGTTATGTTCTTGGTGCTCGCAGCAAACCCCTTAACATATTTCACTAAGAACAATGCTTTAAGGACATCAACTGCTAACTGCGACCCAATTGAACGTTCTGCTTGTAGAATATCTGATTGAATGTTACTTTGAAGAACATCTTTGATTCCTTCATACATGTGACCAAACGTAACTATTTCACTTACATCTCTATCCGCGTATGTTTTTGCTACTTGTTGGAATACACCAAGCATAGATCTCTCACCAACTGATTGTTGGGAGCCAATAAAAGCATTGTGATCAGATAATGATTTTATGGCAGCTTGGAATAGATCAAATTGATATGGGATGAATGGGTAAGTGATAACAAAGTGCTCAGGATCTTTATATGACTGGTATTGTCTGGAACCATCGGTGAATTGTAAAATCGTCTTAATGTTATTTTGCTCCTTGGCATAGATATCTGTGAGCAACTGCTCTGACTTATCATTTTTGCGTAGTAATCTCTTTTGAATAACCTCATCAGCATTTGCGGATGTAAGAGGTATTTTAATAGCAAATCGACCTTGAATTCGCGAAAAATCATGAGCTTGACGAGCTGTTAAATCACCAATGGTGGCACCTAAGTCATTCTGTGATGTAACGATCAAAAATGAATGGCCTTTTGTTTTGGTTGATAAGGTTTCAGCGATGGTTTGCAAGCTCAACATCAATCTTACATTCTCAGCTATAAATTGACCGACCTCATCCACGCAGAAAACTAATCTAAACGAAGGTTGTTGGCTGCTTACATAACTAGCTACCAGATCCCCAAAGCCCTCAATGTCTAATCGGAAGTTATCTAATTGGTTTTGTATCGACTGGTTTGCATCTTCAACCGAAATTCCTTTGATTTCAGCAAATAGTTCAGCCAATTCATGTTGGTTAAGAAATATGGCCTCACGTCCTTTTTCCCACGACTTATTAAATCGCTTTTGATATTCTTGTTTGAATAAATCAAACTTTCCTATACCATCTAAATAGCGCTCAATTTCGGCTATCTCAGGGTTCAAAGGGTCAAACCCTAGCATTTCGTTAAATACCTTCAGAAAGATGCTTAAAACAGGGTCTATTGACGATCCAAGACTGGTTATACCATCAGATTTAGCAGCAATATTAAACAAGATAGATTTGGTAGGTATTTTAGCAACCTTTTTTATGTTGTTTTCAAGCTCAAAGTCAGAAGACGCCTTTTTGGCAAAGACCTCAGCACATGAAACACCATTTATATCTTTGTTTTCTAGTACAAGCGAGACCATCTTAAGTAAATGTGACTTACCTGATCCAAAATAACCTGATATCCAAATACTTGAGCTGAAATTTGGTTTGGATAGTTCCTCAAATAATCCAGGGAGCATTTTATTTCTGTTGGATATCCCTAACAGTTCATTGGTCAGAACATACTCTTCTAGCTCAGCCAATAAATGTCTATCATCATTTGCTTTGATAACACCGTCTATTTGGCGATTGATATCTTTAAGATATAGTTGATGCTGTAACATATTTATATTTTGTATTCGTTCAAATTATGTGCTCGATAATAGTTGTCATCCTTAAGCTTATCAAATAAAACTAAAGACTGATTGTTATATGTGCCGGGGAAGAACATTACTAATGGTAAATCACCAACCAAAGTTTGAAGATTATTCAAGATCGTATGAGATCTAATGATAGGGAAAACGGCACCAACACCAGTTAAAAATACCATCTTAGCTTGCGTTTTTGCCAGCCTTGCATGTATCTCCGGTAGAATGACATTATCAATGCTCAATGGGCCACTTAAAACTCTTAACAGCCGTTGTTTGGGTAATGACTTTTCTTGTTCAATGATTTTATCTAATAATCCCTTGCGTTTAAGTATTTCTACACAAAGGGTGTAAAGGTTGATATTGTAAACATCGGTGCCATCATTGCAAAGTCGCTTGAACAATGACTCAATGTTTAATTCTACCTCTGTCATCTTGTTAACAGGATATGAATGAATAAAGAAAGGGAGCTCACCACCTAAACCTTCTTTATTAAGGAATCTTGGACTGGATAGAATCTGAAATAATCTATCAAAGTGCAGCGCAGTGTTATATTTTGAGTTTATGCTCATAGGGATACACTTTTAATGTTTTTAATTTCTTCATGTGAGTATAGAAATCCTAAAAGCAAGTTGGTGTCTTCATTTATAATCACTTCAATAGACTTGGAGCTCAATATCGGTTTAATGATAGTTCCGTTCTTTGCAGAAGTAATAATCCCTAGCTGTTCCAAAATTTTAAACATTACCTGCTTCACCTTTGAGGCTGTTACAGTTGATATAGTTAACAATTCGGGGTGATTAATATTTTTATAGTTGATGAATCTATTATAGTCTGAATCGTCTAAAAAACGATCAAACAATTGGAATTTATAACTAATTACTTCAACAATGAAATCATTAAAGAAATCATAAGATTTTAAAATTGAAAGAAGTATCATGGATTTGGCCTCATCTAAATCACCAGAAACCATAAGTTCTATTTGTGGTTGAGACAGATTGTTAATCCTTTTTTTGATCTCTGCGTATTCCCGATTGAATGTGGACTGCTTAATCTTGTTTAACAAGTTATTGGTTGCAAGAGACTCCTTTACTAAAGCCCAATCAGATAATTTATGGTACTCTTCAGCAACCACCAAAGTTTCGGTAATTAAGGCGGAGGCGCCAGTCATTGAAAAATTATATCGTTTTACTTTATTCACCTTTTTGGTCTACTAATTCATTTAATGTGATTTTTAATGCTTCACAAATCCTCAAGGTCGTTTCCAAGGATGGCTTAGATTTATTTTGTGCCCAAGAACTTGTGGATTGTACTGAAATCCCTAAAATGAGAGATAACTGCTTTTGAGTCATCTTCTTTTTTTTCAATATTTCTTTAAGTCGAAGCATTTACAAATTAAACCAAAACTTTAATTTTCACCTAATGTTTTTTCTATAAGTTATTAACAAAAAAATAGATTTATTTTCTTTGGAAAACATATTCATTGTTGTTAATTCTTGAAAGCCAATAAATTAATAGTTTGAATAAAATATTATTTACCCTGAAATTTTAGATTTCTTGTATTACAAAGTATTTATAAAAATGAAAAGCAAGGAAAAGAAATATTCGAAAACATTGACCATAAGAATAACACCGGTGCAATATACGGCGCTACTAGAAATCATAATTAAGCAACGGAAAAACGGAACTATTAATAGTCTAAAACCACTTGAAAAAAGTATAATAATACGCGAAATGATTGATAAATACACTTCATAGATGTCGTATTCAGTTGAAGCGTTTAAAATTATTAAATTTTTAAAAAATATTGATTCTTTACTTCTAATCGATAAAATGAACCTTGTCTTCAAATTGAAAGATATTGTCCCTTTTGACAAATAGCCACCAAAAAACGTAAATAACTAAAATACTCCTATTGAAGGAGTATAAAATCAAAAAATAATTACTAAAATATTTGACTTTGTCAATTTTTTTCCTTAGCTTTTTGCATACTAATTACTGAAATACTAAATACTAAATACTAAATACTAAATACTAAATACTAAATACTAAATAC
>CAZFAE010000038.1:0-17933 GCA_964516035.1 uncultured Sphingobacterium sp. | reverse complement strand
AATTCAAATCGGCATTGTAAAACTTTAAATCTTCTTCTGTTAAAGTAAAAACCACTTCTTTGGTTTCGTTTGCTTTTAAACTGATTTTTTGAAAGCCCTTTAATTCTTTAACCGGGCGGGTAATGGAACCCACCATATCTCTGATATAAAGCTGAACTACTTCTTCGCCGGCTCTTGTACCTGTATTTTTAACCCTTACTTTTACCTGGATGCTGCCTCCTGCATTCATGCTATTTTTATCTAAAACAGGAGCCGAAATATCAAAAGTGGTATAACTCAATCCATAGCCAAAAGGATATAATGGGTCGTTGGATACATCTAGATAATTAGATTTAAATTTTTCGAACCACTTACCTTCTGCTAATGGTCGTCCGGTATTTTTATGGCTGTAATAAATAGGTACCTGACCTATATTTTGAGGGAATGTAGCAGGCAGTTTACCTGATGGATTTACGTCGCCGAATAATACATCTGCAATAGCGTGGCCGGTTTCTGAGCCTCCAAACCAAACATTAAGGATAGCAGGTACTTGTTTATTTTCTAAAGACAGATCTAATGGACGTCCGTTAAATAAAACCAATACTACAGGCTTGCCGGTGGCCAATAAAGCAGCTAATAATCTTTGCTGTATTTCAGGAATTCGAATATCTGTACGGCTGGAGCTTTCGCCGCTCATTTCAGAACTTTCTCCCAAAGCGGCAACTACTACATCCGCTTGCTTGGCTGCTTCAACAGCTTCTTTAATCATAAGCGCTTCTGGTCTACTATCTCTCTTTATGGTTCTGCCAAACATGGTGGCACGAACTTGGTAAAGACTGTCTTCCAGTAAATTAGAGCCTAGGGCATAAATTAATTTGGCTTTACCGGCCAAGGCATCTTCCAAGCCTTTTTTTACCGAAATGGCTTTACCTAAATCTGTTGATACTGCCCAGGTGCCTGGCATATTTACCTTAGAATCTGCCAAAGGACCTACCAAGGCTATGGTACCAGATTTTTGTAATGGAAGTAGGTTGTTGGCGTTTTTTAATAAAACAAAGCTTTTGGTGGCGGCTTCGCGGGCTAATTGAATATTTGCCTGTGTATAAATATTGGCTTTAGCTCTCTCTTCATCGCAATATTTAAAAGGATCGTCAAATAAACCTAATTTATATTTGGCTTCTAATACCAAACGGCAGGCTCTGTCTACATCACTCATAGAAACCTTACCCTCGGTTAACGATTTTTTTAGGGTAGTTAGAAAACCTTCACCTACCATATCCATATCTACGCCTGCTTTTAATGATAAGGCAGAAACTTCTTGTAGGTTACCCATTCCATGGTCTACCATTTCATTAATACCGGTATAGTCTGTTACTACAAAACCTTTAAAATTCCATTGATTTCTTAATAAATCGGTAACCAGCCATTTGTTAGCCGTTGCCGGAATGCCATTAATATCATTAAAAGAAGTCATTACACTACCGGCACCGGCATCAATAGCCGCTTTATAAGGAGGCAAGTACTCATTGTACATTTTCACCAAGCTCATATCGGTTGTATTATAATCTCTGCCGGCTTCGGCTGCGCCATATAGGGCAAAGTGTTTTACACAAGCCATCAGGGTATTAATTTTAGACAGGTCATCGCCCTGGTAACCTTGTACCATTGCTTTAGCAATTTCAGACCCCAAGTATGGGTCTTCTCCACTGCCTTCGGCAAAACGCCCCCAACGCGGATCGCGGGAAATATCAACCATCGGAGAAAAAGTCCAATTTAAACCGTCGGCAGCTGCTTCTTCGGCCGCAATTTGTGCCGTACGTTTAATTAATGGCATATCCCATGTAGCTGACAGGGCCAAAGGAATTGGAAAAGCTGTTTTATAACCGTGAATAACATCTAATCCGAAAATTAAAGGGATTTTTAAACGGGTATGATTAACGGCCAAATCTTGCGCTCTTCTAATCTTTTGCGGGCCGGTTAAACTGAAAAAACCACCTACTTCGCCACGTTTTACTTTATTTTCTAAATCAGAGTTGCCGGTAGCTCCCGTAATGGCCTCGCCACCGGTAAGCAAATTGAGCTGCCCGATTTTTTCTTCCACCGTCATTTTAGACATCAGATCTGTAAGAAATACGTCCATTTTATTAGCCGGAACGCTAAGCTTAACAGCTGTAGTTGTTAGCTTTTTTTTCTGCTGTGCACAGGCTGTAATGGTTGTAAGTACAGCAATGGTAATTATATATTTAAGTGATCTCATATGCGCTCTCTCGATTAGTTTTTTCTAATTAAATAAGGGGTAATAATTTTTATCCAGATATCGTAACCTTTTGAATTCATGTGTAAATTATCCTGAAGAAATATATCGTTTCTAGGTTTTCCATCTGCTTGAAGCATTGGCTGATAAACGTTTATAAACTGTGTATTGGGCTGGCTTGACAAAAATGTTTTAATCAGTTCGTTACCATATGCAAACTGTGGCATCAATTTTTCTCTGCTTACGCTGGGTTTCATAGAAATATAAGCAATAGGCACTTCGGGCATTTTCTTTCTAATCAGGTTAAATAAGAGTTTAAATCGATCGGCAGTTATTTCGGGACCAAAACCTTCGGCAATATCGTTTTCGCCGCTGTAGATAATAATTTGTCGGGCTTGGTACGGGAATATAATATCGTCGGCATAATAAATGGCATGTGCCAATGTTGAACCCCCAAAACCCCGGTTAATTGCCTCGTAATCCCGATAGGTTTGTGCCAGATCTTTCCAAATGGTAAATGAAGAACTGCCTATAAACAAAATGCCATTTTTAGCGGGCATTTTAAGCTGATCCGCTTTTTTGAAAGCCTCAATTTCGTTGTAAAGAGGTGCTTTTTGTTGTGCAAACACGATGTTTGAACATAAAAAAATGATGAAAAATAGAATAAAACGGGCTTTCATATTAGTTTACTTTAATTGGATTGGTAGGTTTTGAGACCCCGTTTTCATTGAAAGATTCGATGCTGAAATAGTAAGTTTGATCGATAGTTAAGCTTTTTAGATCTAACTGATTGGTGTCGTAAACTAACCATGAATTGTATAGCTTATCTGGAGCAATTCCCCATTTAATATTATATCCCTGGGCACTTTTAACTTGATTCCAACTAATTAAGGCATCACGTTTGTCTGACTGTCTTGCTACTTTAAAAGTTTTTACCGCCTCTAAAATCGGTCCTTCGCCCTTGCCAAAAACTCTTAATCCGGAGATGGCTAAATACGGGGTAGGAACATGCACATTGTGGTATCTGATATACCTTACTCTTTGCGGATTTTCTAATTCTACATAATCGTTGGGCACATCTTTAAAACTTTTATTTCTATCTACCAGGCTTACCCAGGTTTTGCCATCAACAGAGCCTTGTACATTATACCGATGGTACATATTCTCTGGACGACCATACAAATCGGATTTATAATCGTGGAAGTTTACTTGTATGGCGTAAACCTGGGCCGGTTTTTGTAAATCTATTTGCAACCATTGCTTATCGTCGTTGGCTTTAGCCAGCCAAAACGATTTTACATTTTCATCATTAACATGTTTGGCTGTAAAGGTGTCAACTGCGGTAGAGGCCTCTACTGGTTTTTTATAGGATAGCAGCATCCAACCTGTAAAAGCACCTTGTTGTGCGGGTAATGATGGCGCATAATGCGGATAATCGCCAAAAGAAGTGTTGCTGTACATTAAACCGTCTTTGTCAAACCAGGTGGGATAAACACATAATCTCCGCTCCCAGTTTACATTTACAGAAACGGCCATGGAGGCGAAATGCCAGTATTGTTCTCCCGGACCAAGCACGGTACTGCCATGACCTGTACCATTAATAAAACCTCCGGGTTTGTAAAAAACTGGATTGTTTGGCGCATAGGTGTATGGTCCAAGTGGATGATCTGCAGTATAAACGCCATCGCCATACACATTAAATTCGGTGCCTGGAGCTGCGTACTGCAAGTAATATTTGCCCTTGTGTTTGGTAAGCCATGCCCCTTCCATATAGCCTTCCATGGTAGAAGTGTGATTATCGCCAAAACGTTCCCATCCGTGTTTAGATTCATCCAGATTAAATAATTCGACGGTTTTTCCCTTAGGGGTAAAACGACGGTTTTTATCTAATTCTATGGCCCGTATTGGATATAAATTTGATGAACCCCAAAACATGTAGGCTTTATCATCATCATCTATAAACAGGGCAGGATCTTGTAAATTATTTAGGATGGATGGAGTAGCTTTCCAATCTCCTTTTTTTGGATTATCGGTGTATAAAACACTCATAGAACCAGAAGGGTCTCCGGTTACATAAAGCACAGAATCTTTGTAATTATGTGCTGCAGGTGCATTAGAACCCTGAAAATACCATTTTTCGGGTTTAATAAAACTCCAATTGCTTAAGTCTGTAGAGTGCCAGTATCCCAAAGATCTGGTTACAAACATGTAATATTCGCCACGAAACGCTACCACCGCCGGATCGGCTCCGGAACGATAGGAAATGTTCTTATCGGAGTTGTAAATCATGTAGGTGTAATCCAGATTGATGGGGTTACAATAGGTTCTCTGTTGAGCCTCTGTAAAAGCACAGGAAAACAGCAGTAAGAAAAAGAGTATATATCTAGGCATGTTATTTTGATTTGGAGAATAACCAAGGTAAGAGCTCAGGTTCAGAAAAAGTTGCATCCCAACTGTTATGGTTCGCATTGGGGTAAAGGGTGAGTTTCGCCTTAGCTCCTGCATTTTTGAGGGCCATTTGCATTGCTTTACTAAATTCGGGGTCAACTATATCGTCTTTTAAACCATGAAAAATCCACCACTCTGTATTCTTGATTTTTGGAGCGGTAGCCGGACTGGCACCGCCACAAATTGGAAATGCGGCAGCAAAGGTTTTCGGCATTCTTCTTACTAATTCAAAAGTTCCCATGCCACCCATTGAGAGGCCCCCTACATAAACTCTATCCAGATCTATTGATTGATCATTCTTTAAGGTATATTTTACCAATTGCACTAAAAGGTTCATAGCTATTGTAGGTTCGCCATCGGGCAAAAAATAAAATTTACGTACAGATGAGTCGTGTAACCTTAGGACATTGCTCCAATAGCTGTTTATAGAGCATTGCGGGAAAATAACGATAGCTGGAAAGTTTTGGCGATTTTGTTCATTCAAAAAAAGTTTTGATCCATGAGCCAATTGCCGTTCGTTATCGTTTCCTCTTTCGCCGGCGCCGTGTAAGAAAAATACTACTGGATATTTTTTTACCGGGTCGTAGTCTTTAGGCAGCATTACCCGATAATAAAGGGTATCCTTATCCTGAACCAGAAATCTTTTCTGAAATAAAGTACGGTCTTGTGCAAAGGTGAGTCCTGAAAAAAGTATCAAACAAAAGGTAATGAATGCTTTCATGATGGTTTTTATTTAAGATGAGGGCTGGTAAAGCCTAATTTTTTTAATCCTAACTGCACGTCTTCGTCTTGCATAAATAATTTCCACAACAATCCGCTTCGGTAATTTTCAATCATCACCACCTCCGGTCCTTTATCTATACCTAAATAGCGGGGAGTGTACCAATTGGCTGTTTCGCTAAAGGCATCATAAAAACCATATTTACCCCAAACCTTATCTTTCATGTCTACATACCAATGGCGCATGGCAGCCATAGATTGTTGCGGGGTGTAAACAATGGATGAAATAGCCGCAGTTGGCGCAATTACACCTAAATCTCTTCCTTGCTGCGGAGCATGTCCGGCGTAACCTCTCATAGAATAGCTGGAAGTAAGTCCCCAGCTATTTTTTCCATATCCTTTATAATTCAAAGGATTATCTACACACCATAAATAATTAATTAATGCCTGATTTTTAGTTTCTAGGCCATAATCTCCATAAGCGTCTTTTAAGCCATTGGGGTTTAAGCCTAAAAATGAATAATGCGACCAGAATACCGGCCCGCCATGTGGAGCATTACCCTGATGGAAAAATTGGAGATTAACGTCTTTGTAGGTACGTGGAGATTTGATGTCGCCCTTCATCGCCCAGCCTTCATCGTAAACTATTTTTTCAATACCATGAGTTGGCGAAGCTGCTGCCATTACATACATAATGAGGCACTCATTAAAGCCCTTTACGGGGAAGTTCATTTTCCATTGGTTATTTGGGCTCCAATGCCAATAAAGTACATTTTTACCGTTCCGGTACCAGTCGAAGTCTATACCTTTCCATAATTCGTCTGCCAGGGCGGCCAACTCTTTTTCTTGGCGATTGCCGTTTTTGAAATATTGCTTTACGCAAACCAATCCCTGTGCAACAAAAGAAGTTTCTACCAAATCGCCCCCATCATCAAACTTAGAAAAGGGTTTAACTTTACCCGTTTCGCCAATCATCCAATGTGGCCATGCGCCATGAAAGCGGTCAGCATTTTTAAGAAAGTTTAGAATTTTGGATAATCGTTCTACTCCCTCGTTTCTGCTTACAAATTTCCGGTCTATACCGCTTATTATACCCATAATGCCAAATCCGGCAGCACCGGTAGCCACGGTATTTTTATCATTAGATGGATAGATATTATCAGCGTGATAGCGCTCTCTGGCAGCACCAGAAACAGGTTCTGCGCCATCCCAAAAATATTGAAAACTGTAGTATTGTACGGTATCTAATAATTGCTCGTCTGTTAAGGCAGACTGTTCTGCTGATTTTCTATTAACCCCACAGGAAACACAAAATAAAAGGATAAACAGGTATATTAACTTGCTAAAAGTACTCATAGTTAAATTTTAGGGCTTTGAAAGCCGAGTTTGGTTAATCCTGCTTTTACTTCTGGGCAACTCATAAATAAATTCCAAATTAAACCGCTACGGTAGTTTTCTATCATTACTATTTGTGGGCCTTGGTCTATAGCCAGGTATGAAGAGGCAAACCAAGGGTCGCTTAATGAAAAAGCATCTTTGAAACCATACTCTCCCCATAGTTTATCTCCCAATTTGTAATAGAAAAACCGGATGGCTCTCATTGATTCTTCTGGGGTATATGGGATAGAGGAAATGGCTGCGGTTGGGGCAATGTATCCTTTGTCGTTATTAGGAGAACTGGCAGCATAGCTGCCATTAATATCGCTTGCTGTTAAACCCCAGCAATCTTGCGAATAGCCGATATAGTTGAGTGGATTAGCTACGCAATAACTATAATTAATTTTACTGTGCGACTTTGCTTGTGTTTCATAATTGGCATAAGCATCGGTTAGAGACATGGGGTTGAGTGCCATCATGGAGTAATGCTCAAAAAACAGTGGCCCTCCATTGGCAGAACCTAATGGTAAGGGGAAACCATAATAGTTGTTGCCGTTTTTCATGGTACCGTTGCCGGCCCATCCGTTATCGTACACCGATTTAGGTATGGTATGCGTAGTAGATGAAGCTGCCAAAACGTAAACCATGAGAGATTCATTCCAGCCTTTTACTTGCAGGTTAATGTCCCAGGCATAATTGGGGCTCCAGTGCCAGTATAATTTCTGTTCTCCTCCCTTTCTGTACCAATCCCATTCTACCTCATTAAATAAGGTGTTAATATCTTGTCTTAATTCAGTTTCGGCAAGGTTGTTATCATTAAAATACTGTCTGGCTACCAGTAAGCCTTCCATCAAAAAAGAGGTTTCAACCAAATCGCCACCATTATCTTTGGTACTAAAAGGTTGCACTTTACCGGTATTACCATTTATCCAATGCGGAAAAACGCCGTGAAACCGGTCTGCCGTTTTTAAAAATGAAACTATTTTTTGCATCCGGGCTAAGCCATCGGCTTTGCTAATAAAATTTCTGCTAATGGCCGTAACAATACTCATGATACCAAATCCGGTTCCACCGGTAGTTACTATATCTCCAGAAGTATTTCTTTCGCGGGCCATGCCGCTGTTGGGATGACCAAATTCCCAAAAATATTTAAAAGTTTGTCTTTGAACCAGGTTTAGTAATTCTTCATCTGAAATGGTGGGGAACTTATTTTTTCCATCTAAGCCGGTTTGTAAATTGATGCTTAATGGATTGAGCACATTTCCGCCGCTTGCTGTTTTTAAAGTTGCCGGAACAATTACTACGTAATTGGTAAATGAGGAAAGATCTGCAAGTGGAGTAATTTCTACTGCTTTGTTTTGATCGGATAGCAGATAGTTTACGCTTATGGTGTTGCCGGTGGTAGTTTTCCAACTGATGGTATTTACATCGGCCGCATTTATTGCTTCTGAAAAAGTGATTTTAACTTTAGGTAAAGCATTTAAAGCTTTATAGGTGAGTGTGCCATTATAGGTACCGTTAACCGTGAAAAAAGCGGTTGCGTTTTTAGCGATAATGGCGGGAGTGCTATTTTTCTTGCAGCCCGTTATACTCATAAAAACAATTAAAAAGAGGCATAAAAAGCCCTTTTTGGGATGATTGACTAGCACAAGAATAGCAGTTTTAATAAGTACCGGCCCAAGAACTTGGGCCGGTACTTGATGTAATTATTTACCGGCTTTGCCTAAATTATATAAGGCTTTGATATGCGCATTAGGCAATACCTTATTGAATATTCTGATTTCGTCTATGTTTCCTGTCATAGCGGCATAAGAAACATCGGCATTCACCGTTTTACCTGGTATAGTATTGTAGTTTCCTCCAATAATTACCTCGCTTGGCTCATAAGATTTAAACAAGTTATTGCCCGTTCCACGGTTTGGATAGTTACCAATTTTTTCGCCGTTGCCAAAAATATTGAAAACACCTGATGTGCCATCATAAGTTAGCACCAAGTTTACCCATATATTACTTCCTATTGCAGGAGATACATTCACTGCGCCAAAAGCGTTTACATTATCTTGTCTGCCTCCGCCTACTGTAGCAAAAGTTGGGTTTATTCTTAAATAATTGGTTACAGATGCCGGATTGCTATTAGTATTTAAATTAAAATCTAAATTCCCGTTCAACATACCTGGTCTGGCCAATTGCATTAACATGGTTCTTTTTGATCCATTATTTAAAATTTGTACCCATGTACTTACTGTAAAGCTTTTAAAAGCATCTGTTTTAAGAGCATTAAGCTGTGTGGCATAATACAAATATCCTGCATTTAAGCTGAGTGCTTTCCCTTTTACTCCACCAGCAATAAAGCTATCGCCTGCAGTAGCGGTTGGGGCGGTACCACTTTTGATTTCATTTTTGGTGTCATCAAATGACCAATAGGCCACTAGATTACTCGGAAAAATTTCATCTGATGTGGTGTAACCATCAATCTTACCTTCGTATTGTGAGGTAGAAACTGCAGGCAAATTATTTGGATTACCATCTTTTTCGCAAGATGCTAACATAGCAACCGCCATGGCTGATAATACCAGGCCGGTTAATTTTAAATTTTTCATTTTCTTTTTATTAAAGATTAATAGCCAAAATTTTGTGTTAAAACACCTTTACTTAAATCTATTTGAGTTTGAGGTATAGGTAATAACTCGTGTTTACCTACTACAAAGGTTTTTCCTTGTGCTTGGAAAGCATCTGCCGCAATTCCCCATCTTACAATATCAAAGAAACGTTCGTGTTCCATTCCAAATTCTACTCTGCGCTCTTGTCTGATGGCATTTCTTAACAAGGTTTGGTCTGTAGTGGTTACATCGGCCAGAATAGCATTATTACCCGCTCTTGCTCTTGCTCTTACGCTGTTTAGGGCAGCTAATGCATTGGTTGTGTTTTCTGCACCGCCTAATTCATTGGCTGCTTCTGCATACATTAATACCACATCGGCGTATCTTAATAAACGTACGTTATTCCACCAGCCGAAACGGTTGCCCACAAAAGCTCTCTTAGCCGGATTGGTATATACTTTGTTATTATAACGCGGATTTGGTAAACCTGCAGGAATAGCTTCACCGTAAATAGAAGTTCCGCCGGTGTATAAAATGGTACGTGCTTTGCGGGGATCATTAGCCTCATAAGCCGCTTCTAAACTGGTACTTGGCACATTAAAACCCCAGCCTAAATCCCATGCACCGGTTCCCCTAACACCCTGTACATTAGAGTATTGAGAACCATAAATAGTAGGGTTTGATGCGGTTGAGGTTGCCTGCAATTCGAAAACTGACTCTTTTGAATTTTCGCCTTCTTCGTTAAAAATTTTGGCATAAGGAGTAGATAAATCATACTGGCCTGAGGTCATTACTGCATTGGCAGCTGTCATTGCTAAACCCCATTTGTTTTGATATAAATACACTTTAGCCAATAAGCCGTTAGCTGCTCCTCTGGTTGCTCTGCCCACAAATTTAGCATCGTAACTGTTTGGTAGGTTTGCTGCTGCATAGGTTAAATCTGCCTCAATAAACTGATAAACAGCCGCCGGCTGGCTTTGTGGAACGTTTGCTTCTGCAGCAGATTTGGTAATTACTGTATCAATAATTGGCACTCTGCCATAATTTCTCACCAACATGAAGTAAGCATAAGCTCTCAAAAATCTGGCTTCGGCTCTTGCAGCGGTTTTTAATGCTTCGGGGGTATTTGGATTGGGATCTTCGCTAACTCTTTCTAATACAAAATTACATTTGTTAATTAGGTTATAATGACCCACCCATAAAGCATTGGCTACACCGCTACTTGCGGTAAGCGTAAAGTTATCATGGTTATTCTGATCTGCACCGTCTGATGGAGTACTTCCTTTATCTGCATCATCACTTCTTATGCTAGTTACGGTTACAAAAGGGAATACGGAAACATCGTAGGTTCTTAGGCTTGCGTAAGCACCGTTAATGAATTGATCGAAGGGGCCTGAGCCTTCAGGATAAGGGTAATTATCCTGATCGTATTCGCCTTGTGCCTGGCGGTCTAAGAAATCTTTCTTACATCCGGCGAAAGAGGCAGTTATTGCCAGTAATATGACTGCAATAAGACCTTTTTTATATGTTACTATTTTCATTGCTGTATTTTTTAAATATGATTAAAAAGTAAGGTTTAAACCAAAGGTGTAAATGCTTGGAATAGGATAAGTTCCATTATCTGCACCCCCGCCAAGTATATTACTTAATGGTGCTTCGGGGGTATAACCCGTTGTCTTACTCCAAGTTTTAAGGTTTTGACCACTAGCAAAAATTCTCAAAGATTTCATTCCTGCTTTTTGCAATAGGGCTTTGTTAAAGGTATAACCTATTTGCAAGGTGCGAATACGGAAGTAATCGCCTGGCTCTAAGAAATAGCTGCTCATTAAGAAGTTGTTTGAGCGGGTGTTATCTAAAATTGGCTCGATATTACTTGTACCTGGTGCGGTGTATGCATTTAAACGATTGCTTTCATAATTTAATACTGCAAAGTTGGAGGTACGTCTTTGTGTATACACATAGTTACCGGCCACACCCTGTCCTTCGATTAATACATCAAAGTTTTTATAGCCTAAGGATACATTTAAACCATAGTTATAAGTAGGGAAAGGTGAACCTAGGTTGGTTCTATCGGCATCGGTAATTATTCCATCACCATTGATATCAGCATAGGCAATATCTCCAGGCAATGAGTTAGGCATAGTTGCCATATTATCCATATCTGCAGTAGATTGATAGATACCTATTTGTTTGTATCCGTAAAAGTAGCCTATTGATTCGCCAGAAGTTGTTCTGTTAATCCCTCCGTTTCCGGTAATTTGGAAATTGAAGTTATCTCCAATAGACTCTACATTGTTTTTATTATAACTAATGTTTGGTGAAATACTATAGGTAAAATCGCCCATTTTGTCTCTCCAACCTAAGCTTAATTCGATACCTCTATTAGAGATGGTACCTAAATTGGTTAACAAATAGCTACTAATTGCTGGCAATGGTACTCTGGTTAAAATATCTTTTGTGGTTCTGTTGTAGTAAGTAAGGTCTGCGTTTAAACGAGAATTAAAAGCTTGAACTTCTAAACCAAAATCTAAACCTCTTATTACCTCCCAATGTAATTCAGGATCTGGCACATAGGCTGGTGAAACTGAAGGATAGACATTGTCGCCAAATACACCCACATCGGTAATATTTAAGCCTGGACGGTATAAATTCTCGCCAAAGCCTTGGGCGTTTCCTAAAGTACCCCAAGAAGCTCTTAGTTTTGCAAAATCAATTCCTTTAAGATTTTCTTTGAAGAAATCTTCCTCACTCATTACCCATCCTAAACCTACACTACCGAAGGTTCCCCATCTGTTTTCTGGAGCAAACTTAGAAATACCATCTGCTCTGATTGAGGCATTTAACAGGTATTTGTTTTTAAAGGAATAGTTAATTCTACCAAAGTAAGATTGTTGTGCAGATTCGCTTCCTCCACCATTATAGTTACCTGGATTAGCAATATTGGCTACGCTTAAATACCAGAAATCTGGATTATTAGGAATATTTAAGGTGGTATCTCTACGATTACCTGATATATCGGTGCTTGAGGTATAAAGTGTACTGAAACCAGCTAATGCGGTTAACTTATGATCTTTGTTAAAAGTGTTTTCGTAAGTTAATGTTTGATCTTGCTGAAACTTACGGTATTCTGATTGATTCTGATTTACAGCAGTTCTGATGCTGTTATCAATTGTGGTAGTGGTTGGAATAGTTCCTTCTCCTAAATTAACAAAGGTATTGGCTAATGGAGTATATCCTCTAGATCCATTCCAGCTTAGATCGGTATAGAAAGTAGATCTGTATTTAAATTTCTTTAAAAATGTAAGTTCGGCGAAAATACTTCCTACGGCTCTATATCCCTTATTAACAGATGTTTTATCGTTTCTGTTTAAGGTGGCAATAGGGTTACCTACTTGTGCTCTCTGAAAAGAAGGCATGCTGTAATAGGAGCTAGCATCAGGACGTACACCAACAATTGGAGCTGCCCATAGTGCATTACTTAAAGATACATCTGCTGGATCTGAAATATAATGATATGCGTTGAGGTCTGCTCCGGCTTTTAGATTATCATTGAATCTGATTTCTTCGTTTAATCTAAAATTGATTTTTTCAAACCGGCCATTGGTTACTACACCCTCTTGGTTACTGTAACCTAAGTTTAACAAGGTGCTTGATTTTTCACCACTATTTGAGATGCTTAAGTTATTATTATTCATCATAGCAGTTTTTAGAACCAAATCCTGCCAGTTGGTATTTGCGGTATAGTTGGTGAAATCAAAAGGTGCTGCATTTAAGTTGGCTAACTGTGTAGAGTATAATTGCTTAAAACCTGTTGCATCTACAACATCAATTTGATTGGCTACATTCTGTAATCCAACTGAACTTTGGAAAGATATTTTGGTTTCACCCTTGGCGGCTCTTTTAGAGGTTACTACGATTACTCCGTTACCTCCCTGGGTTCCAAAAATGGCGGTTGAAGATGGATCTTTTAAAACCTCCATACTTTCGATATCGGCCGGGTTAAGGTAATCGATATTGGTTTGAATAACCCCATCTACTACATAAATTGGGCTGGCGGCGTTGGTGCTATTTACCCCTCTAATACGTACTGTTGGTGCCTCACCTGGAGTTCCGCTGTTTACGATAGTTAAACCGGCCACTTTACCTTGTAAGGATGCTAAGGGATTGGTGTTTGGCGATTTTTCGATATCCTCTCCTTTTACCGAAGTAATTGAGCCGGTTAAATCTCTTTTTCTTTGAGAACCGTAGCCTATTACAACTACTTGATCTAGTTCTTGCGCAGAAGCAGCTAATTTAACATTGAGGGTATTCTTTCCATTTACTGGAAGTTCTTGGGTCACAAATCCCAAATAGGTAAAAACTAAGGTACCGTTGGCGGGTACATTAATGGAATAGCTGCCTTGTAAATTTGTTTGGGTGGCAACCGTTGAACCTTTTACTTTTATGCTTACACCTATTAAGGGTTCGTTGCTACTTGCATCAGTAACCTTACCTGTTACCGGAGCAGTTTGTGCAAAAACTGAAAAATAGGAGAAAAGACATAAAAACACTAGTAGAGCTTTTCGTTTCATAATTTGATTGTTAGTTGATTATAATTGGTGATGCAAAATTGAATTGTTTTAACATTTATCCAAAAAAAATAACTCTACATCACTACACATTCGAAAAAAACACGAACATCAATTCAAATTAAAAAGCATTAAAATTGAACAAAAACACGGTTTATCTATTTCAAATGCATTTTCAGTACTACATCAAGTAGTATAAAAAAACATCTTAATTTGATAGGTATATTTAGTTAGGTGTGTAGTAGTGTAGTAGTACTAAAGTTCTATTAGAAACTCAACCAGGTTTTGATCGTGACTTAATCCTAGTTTTTTTCTCAATCTGTATCTTCTAATTTCGGCTCCCCTAACACTAATATTTAATAAAGATGCCATCTCTTTACTGTTCATATTCATACGGAGATAGGCACATAACTTTAAATCATTTGGAACCAGATCGGGATGTCCTGCTTTTAACTTTTTAAAGAAGTTTTCATGCGTTTCGTTGAAACTAGATTCGAATAAATTCCAATCTCGCTCATCTGTCATTCCCTCATCAATAATTTTTTGCAATCTCTTGAGCTGTTCTTGGGCAAGTGTTTTTCCTTGAGAATCTTTAAGATTTAAAATTTCATCCTTAATTTTCTGTAAGAGTTCATTCTTGTACACAATATTCATTGCAGAGTTGGTTACTTCTCTGCTTTTACCTTCTAGCTCGGTTTGCAGTTTTTCGTTTTGCAGTTTAATCAGTTTCTGCTCATTAACAATTGCTTCTTGTTTCAGCAGTTCGTCTCTTTCTTTTTGTAGCTGATCTTCTATTCTCAACCGGTGTTTTTTCAGTTTCCTGAAGTACCATTGTCTGGTAAGATATACCAGAGCTATAAAAAGCATACTGTAAAAAATCATGGCCCAAATGCTGGCATAGAATGGGGGTAATACCTCAAAACTAAATGTACTTATGGCAGAAACTGTTAGGTTGTTTATTTTGGCCCTCACTTTAAATTCATAATTACCAAAAGGTAAATTGGTAAAATCTTTTTGTGCTACGGTTGACCAAGAAGACCAGCCTTTGGAATAACCTTTCAGATAGTATTGATAAACCACTCTGCCTTGTCTGTGGTAAGGCAAGCCATAATTAATTCTAATGCTATTTTGGTTGTTTTCAATTTTGATTTTTCCGCTAAGTGAACCGCTCTCTGTAATGATGAGATTATTGGCTGTAATGTTATCAACCCTGCCAATAAATACGCTGGGGATATTTTGCTTGAGGAGTTTTAAGTTTTGGTTATAAAGTACAAAACCATCGTCTACACTAATCAGATATAAGCCTGCATCAATTTTAGAAATGTTTTCATAATCCTGAACCATTCTACCATTGAGTACACTAAACAGGCTGGAGTTTACTTTAATTTTGCCTGCTTCTGAAAAATCAACCAGGGCCACTTTGCCGTGTTCAATAAACCAGTATTTCTTAGTATCTGCTTTAATAACCTTGTTAGAAGTGGCAAAGGGACCTAATCCTGAATTCAATTCATCGTATTTTTTGAACCTATCACTAATATCATCGTAAACATAAAAGCCAGAATCTGAGGCAAATACAATCTTCCCATCAAGATTAAACAGGTTAATGCCATAATTAGAGGGCAAACCAGATTGGTGATCATAATTTTTTATGCCTCCTTCAACAGCGGTAAGCCCTGCATTTAGGTTAATTTTAAACAGCCCCTTGTAGGCATGAGATGCCCAGATATTTCCTTTGGCATCTTGTTCAACATATCGGGTTGGTGCGGTAAATCCGGCAATTTTATGAGAAAAAGTATATTTTCCGGCGGCCGATTTTTTATAAATAACCAAGCCATTATACGTTCCCTGAATTAGAGAATTAGGCTGTAAACTAAGCTTTTTAATAGTCCAGCCGCCGTTAACTGAAGATATTTGCTGTATGCTTGCTCCCTTTACTTTAAAAGTACCCTTATTGTGTCCGCAGATAAGCTCTCCATCTATCAAAGATAAATCCCAAACCTGCCCCTGCGAATTAGGAATCAATTTAAAATCAAAGGATTGCCTTTGGTAATTGGGGTTCCAATTGCTGTAAAATAAGCCTTGGTTGGTACCCAGATATATTTTATTGGCATAGATGATGCTGGAATATACTGTGCCGAAGGCGCCTGTTTTATCTAAAAAAAATGATAAATTGGAGTTGAGTTCAATCCGATCTATACCATTATCTAAACCAGCCCATAAATTGCTCGACTGATCAACAAATAAACTTAAAACCGTATTATTTTGCAGGCCGCTGGATTTATTGATTTTTTGAATAATATTTCCTTGTTTGTCAAGGATGATAATCCCGTTTAAAATTGTTCCATACACAAAATATTTGCCATAAATTGCTGCACCGTTGTTTAGTTGATAGGTTTTTAAGAACTGATTTGCCGGAGTATTCCAGGGTTTTATACCTTGATTATTAAAAAAGTAAAGCCCATTATTGGAGGTTCCAATCACAAAACTGTTGTTATCATATGGCAGAACGCTGAGCACACCAGTAGTACTCAGAATCTCACTTCCTTTAATAAATTCCAGTTCAAGTCCCTTTAACTCAAACAGGCCTTTTCTTAAAACTTGAATAAAAAATCGGTTATTGGCTTTCATTAAAAAAAGGAAAGGCCCCTGGTTGAGCACTTTTATTTTCCCTTTCTGATAAACTAACAGGGCACCAAAAGTTTGAAAGAGCACACGATCTCCGTCTACATAAATCTTCCATACCTCGTCATTAAATTGATAACTTTTAGGGATAAGATGCTTCAATGAATGATACTTCAATAAAGCTTTTTGATCATAAGCCCAATAGCCCAGCTCGCCAAAGCCTCCGGTATAAATTTTACCTTTTAGATCTGTGGCCACGGCTCTAACAATTAAGCCATTTGGTATTCTGTGTAACTGCCAGGCATTACCAGTATAAGACAATAAACCTTCAGAATTACCAAAATACATTACCTGATGCTCATCTACTGCAACAGACCAGTTTTGATTGCCCGCCAAATAAGATGATTTTGTATAATTTTGAACATAAGACACACCTATGTTCTGGATATCGTTTGCCCGAACTGAACAGAAAAAAAGAAAATAACTAAAAGTAAATGCTATTATTGATCTTAACATCTGGGTATGTCTATATTTTATATCACTAAAGTAATTAACAAAACAGCTAATCGCTTAAAAATCAAATATGAAAACTAATTTAATTATATTTTTCACTTTATTTAGCTGCTTTAGCCTTGCCACTAAAGCACAACCTATGGTTATAGGAACTTATAACTTAAGATTAGATATAACCAGCGATAAAGATAACAGCTGGACTCATCGGGCAGCTATTGTAACTGAACTAATACGTTTCCACAACTTTGATATTTTGGGCACACAAGAGGCTTTTATCCATCAACTACAAGATATTACTAGGTCATTGCCACAATATGCCGTATATGGTAAAGGTAGAGATGACGGGATGCAGGCCGGAGAGCATTCTGCCATTCTTTTCAAAAAAGATAAGTTTGAATTAGTAGACCAGGGAGATTTTTGGTTTTCTGAAACGCCCGAAAAACCTTCTTTGGGCTGGGATGCCACTTGCTGCAAACGAATATGTTCTTGGATTTATTTAAAAGATAGAAAGACCAAAAAATCGTTTTATGTGTTTAACGCTCATTATGATCATCAGGGTATGGTTGCCCGCAGAGAGAGTAGTAAACTGGCGCTCGAAAAAATAGCGAAGATTGCGGGCAGTAAGCCTATTATTTTTATGGGCGACTTAAATGGCAATCATCAAAGTGAACCCTACCTCATCATTTCGGGTAGTAGTACACTAAAAGATACTTACCAGCAGGTTAAATATCCTTATGCTAGTTCTAATTCTTTTAATGGTTTTGGCAATAATTTAAAGGGCATATCTATTATAGACCACGTATTTGTAAGCAAACACTTTAAAACTCATAAATGGGGTTTGTTAACCGATAC
>CAZFAE010000037.1:0-19287 GCA_964516035.1 uncultured Sphingobacterium sp. | reverse complement strand
ATAAAAAACGTGAACAATACAGACTGCAAGTAAGCGTTAATAACCTTTCTCCGGTAGAAAGGTTTGTGAAGGGTTTGGAGGGGGAGGTTTTTGATGTGGATTACTTTAAGGTGGTACGGGAGTAAGTTGGGTTTGGTGAGAGTGGCTTTTTAAGATTAGAGAGTAATCCAAAGATTGATATTAAATTTATTAAGTAATTTCATTCTTTTTAATTAATGGTATGGTGTATCTAGTTTGAGATGAACTTAGTTATACTCAATTCATATGTTTGTTATTTTTTGTAGATGACTTTAGAAGAGATTTATTTAAAGGAAGATATAAGCCTTCGGGCAATCAACAGCTGCAAATTAGAGGGACTTTATAATCTGAAAACTATTGCTGAATTCTATAAAGCGAATGGTACATTTTTGGGTCTTAGGAATTGTGGAAGTAGGACAAATAGGGAGTTAATAGACCTATGTAATAAATATGAGTCTAAGATCAATATTTTTACTAACGAAAATCAATATGTTACGGCCTTAGCTAATTTAGACTCAAATGGAATTAAATTTCTAAATAATTTTATTCAATTTGAGTTCGGATTACTTTCGGTAAGAAGTAAAAATATATTACGATATATACTTGATAATAATTTTGATATTTTAAATTTTATAGAAAAATTCCACTTAGATAAAGATTTTGATATTTATAAGGTAAGAAATGCAGGAGATAAATCTGTCGAAGAACTGCATAGTTTTATAAAAAAAGTTGAATTTTCAATACTCCAATCTGCTGAAATGGATTTTAATTCAGCTAATGATCAATTAGGAGAAAATGCGCATTTTGATGAAGAAATTAATCCAACTCTAGGTCAAATTATAGCAATTAATAATTTTATTGTCTCAGAGTTTGGTAAGTTGTCTGTGAGGGTTCAGAATTCTTTAATTGACCTACTAGATCACAATCTTGATATAAGGAATTTTAGTGATAAGATATTTCTTAGCGAAGATTTTGCTTTTTACAAACTCAGAAATATTGGTGCCAAATCTGTATTAGAGTTTAATGAGTTTGTTCAAACAGTCACAGAGTACGTCACTTCAATTACAAATTATACTGAGCAGAATTCGTTTGATCCCAACGTCATGCGGCATTTTGGCGTAAAAGGTAATAATCTCAATTCCTATACTTCGATTTTTCAATCAGTAAATGAATTTATAAATCAGAATAAAATTTATAAAAAAGCGACCGAAAAATTAATTTTTCAAGAAGGGTTAAAGATTTATGCTAATAACCAAGAACAAACATTAGAAGACCTGGGAGAAAAACTAAATCTTACAAGGGAAAGAATTCGTCAAATCAGGAACAGAATAATTGCTGAAATCTCTCAAAAGTTCCACTTCATCAAAGAATTTAGAGAAGATTTATTTGAAAAGTATAATATTGACCTTACAGGTAACAAGATTGTACTTGATACTCCCAAATTTGAGTCTATAAATAATCTCAATAAAACGGGTTTCTCAGCTGAATTTATTACGTTCCTGATTTATATTTATGTATCAGATGAATTTGACTTAATTGGAAACATTGAAGATGTTTTACAATACAAAAATCAAATTTCAAGAAACAGGCACAATTGGAAAAACTTCTACATAATTAACAAAAGCTTTGTAGCCGAATTTGACTTTGAAGCATTTATAAATGATATAGAAACTCGGTTGCAAGAACGGTTTAAAGAAACATATTGCCTTAACTTCAAAAATTATTTATTCAATTTTCTTTTGAATTCTAACTCCGAAAATTTATTTATTATCTCAGCTATAGCTGAAGAGGTGCTGAATTTAGAATTTGAGATCTTTGTTGAAGAAGATGATTCTATAAAATTCGGAAGAAATAAACCAAAACATGTTGGTGAGTATGCAATCGATGCCTTGGAAAGACTCGGAACTCCATCAAGGTTAGAAGAAATATATAACCTAATCGAAAAAACGTGCCCAGGGGTGACTAAAAGCCAAGGAGCATTAAGGGGGAGTTTACAGAGGACTCCAGAAATCATATATTTTGGTAGAAGTAGTACCTATGGTTTGAAAAAGTGGGAAAATGAAAACATAAGAGGTGGTACAATTAAAGACATCGTTGAGGAATATTTGAAGTATAGTGATACCCCTATTCATTTATCAGAGGTGGTTGATTATGTAAATAAATTTAGGAATACTACAATTAAAAATCTATCTACCAATCTAAAACTTGGAAATCAAAATCGTTTTTGTTTTTTTGAAAATAGTTATGTTGGGTTGACCAATAAGGTATATTCAATGAATAGTTTACCACTGGTTAAAAAAATAAATGCATCTATTTTTAGTCCAAGTAAAATGATCAAATATCAGGGTGTAAATTTTGACAACGTGGTAGATCTTTTAGCCGATAAGTATGGGTATCCTAAAGTACATATTTACCTTATACTCAATTCGAAGATAAGAGAACAGATTTATTCACTTGATTCCGATAAGAATCTTAAGATTGATATTTTACCCCCAACTGAACGCATCGATTTATTGATGTCCAATTTATCAAGCAACCAACTAGAAACTCTCAAAAATAAAATTGAGACGGGTAATAGATTAGAGGCTTTCTTCTTCTTCTATAATATATTCTCAAAAAAGTATAGTAAAAAACAAATTGATGCAAGTTTTGAAAAACTGTGGTCAAAACACTTATCCTAATTTTGAGAATAATTTTATTTCTGAATAACTTTGAATATTAATGTTTTTAACCTGTTCCAGATTGGAAGCAAATTTAATTTCAGAAACACCTAGACTGATACATTCGGGTTTGATTGATGGGATATCATTTGGAAGAAAGTACAATGTTTGCGTTCTTGCCGTACTAAAATCAAATTTTTTGCTAAAAGAATCTAAATCTGAGCCTGCAACATTAAATAACTTATCAGTGAATAATTTTATAGATTCTCCTTTTACTCCGATTTTTTCAATGATAATATCACATAAATTAGATACAGATAATCCTAAATTTATCTCAGATGTCATGATAGAACAAACTAGAGTGTTTTCTTGTGATTGTTGATTCAACTGTTCCAAACTGAAGTGATGAATTCGGCTACCTTTGATTGTAGTCTTCACTTCTAATTTTCCCTGACCGTCATTAAAATCGAATTTATCAGTTTTATTTATGTGCCATGACTTAATAAGGTATTCTGGTTCTTTAGATGTTGCTATTATAAAAAGTTCCCCCCATAAGCCAAGTTCAGTTAAATTGGTTCTTACAATAAGTTTTGTAAATAATAGTCTAATTTTCTCTATGTATGTTTTAACTTCGTTGATTAATGGAGTTTCGCCTAACTCAGATATTATTACTGTACAAAGGTTAATGAAGAATTTATTTAACAGTGAATCTTCCTTGTTTTGGGTTTTTAATCTAATGATAGTGAAATTCTTTTTGATAAGATTCTTAGACCCAAGTTCTGTAAATTCGCAATCTACGCTATAATTTATATATAGGTTCCTGCCGTCACTTGCTCCATAATTTTCATTTTCCGGATTTTGTGAGTTAATGAATAATATTACCTCATTTTTTTTTGAAATACCAAGATAATGATTCCTAGACCCTGGAAAAATATCTGCAATTAGCTCATAATTGCTCAGAGCTTCTTGTAATTCTTTAAATTTATTAAATGGCATCTAATGAGGGTTTACTTATAAACGTTCTAGAATTTTCTTCTGGAAAATTAAATGCTAGGGTGTAAAAACTCTTTCCATAAATTTCACTATTTGGCGGTGTTTTTTCCAACGCTTGAATTTTATGAATTTGCACTATTAGCTCATCTTTATATTTAAAGTCTTCTTTCCCAGCAATGGCTGTTTTTAAAAGTTTATTGTCACCAAAATAATCAGGGTAGTTTGAAGCAAGAGAACTTATTTTAAGTGGGTTATTACCATCTACATCTGAAATATTTTTAATTGTCCTTGGACGTCCAGCTTTTCTCTTGAATGCAATTTGTATTAAAAACACTTTTTTTTGCTCAAGTTTTTCTTTAATGTAGTAAAGTTGCCGCTCAATATGGCTTAATTTTATTCTTTCGGATGGGTTACCAATATCAAATTGACTTATGAATGAGATAAGTGTTTCAATTTCGATTGAATATACTAAGTGTGTGTTGTTATCTTGAATATCTGCTTTAATATTTGGTTTAAGTTCCCCAAGACAATGTTTGGAGATCTCAGCTAAAAATTCGTCTGTAAGTTCGTTATTCTTTTCATAGTTTAATGGGGGTTCAAAATATTGAAACCCACTTAAGTTGGAAGTTATTAGTTTTGAGCCAACCCTTGAGTAATTTGTAAGTTTTAGATTATTACTCGTTAACATAGGGCTTCCGCTCTTCTTGAATTCATTCAATGAAACTTTTGAAAGAGTTTCACGTAGATGTGTTTCGTGTTCTATGTAGCTTTCATAGTCAATTCTTAAACTTTCCGGAAGGTAAACTCTACAAAAATCTATATAATCTCTACGGTAGCCAAAGAATCTACATCTCTGTTCTATGGTATCAGCATTGTTTGTGCCTTTCGTATCACGAGGCATATATGTGATTATTAGGTCTTCAACTGTAAAACCTCTATCGAGTAATTGACCTCCAACTAAGATGTGGTGTCTGGCTACTTTCCAGGGAAATGCCTGTTTCTCCGCATTGCCAATAACTTGATGAATGCGATAATTATCCATAAAATCTTCGTGAATGATCTCTATAACTTGTTTAACATCAGGGACATTTTTGAGATATTTGCCAAATTCATTAATGTATAGATCATACTTTGCTTCTAGTATTTTTGTTTCATCGTTTCTAATACTTTCACTAATTCCATTTATAATGCTATTTGTCCATTTATAAAAAATAGCAATGGATTCATTTCTAGAGCAAGGATGAATCATCATTGCTGTCTTATTCATTTTTGAAGTGCCAGAAATGTAATCAAAATGTCTATATGATAAAAAAATAGAGCTAAAGATGAAAGTATATATCGCATCGATTAGCCCTTTAGGAGGCTGTTCAAGTTTTCTATCTTTATAATGGTATTTTTCACTGTCTGGGATATTTTTGATAGTTTTGTGTGTCTCATCTTTGAAGAATGTATTACCTCCAGTATACATTTTCCCGGGTGAGATTAGAACATGCCATTGAGGGGACAGTAGATCAATATAATCTATAAGTAAATTAGCTTGCGGAGTTGCAGTATACTGTATATAGGTATGGTTCGGAACTGAACTACGAAGGTATTTAATTGATGAAAATATAGAACTCTCCTTATTTTCCTTATTTTTAGCATTTGTGTTTGATTTAGTATTTAGACTAGCTTGGTCTGACTCATCATCAAATATTAGAATGCTTTTTTTGGGTAATATAAAACTGAGTTTAGGATCTTTGAATATATTGGCTAGAGATCGAATGTGTTTCTGGTGCTTCAGTACTGTGATAATTAATAGCCTACTTTTGCTGTTCTCCAACCTCTTATTAATTTTATTGGTAAGGTCAGCGTTTTCTTCGAACTCCATTACATTTATATTTGGATCATCCCCAATATCATGGCTAAGTCTATCGGTATTTTGCTGTAATAATAAATTTGTCCTTCCAGCAATAAGTACCGCGATTCTATAGTTATTGTCACGAGCTAATGCCATTACTGTGGTAAAAGATAAAGTTTTACCACTTTGCACGTATCCTAATACTAGCCCAGTTGTATCATTATACTTATGTTTACTAGGCTGAATAGATGGATTTATACATTTCTTAAGAATTTCCTTTGAACTATTCAAGAGATTATCTCTTTCTTCGACTTCTAAAAATGTTAATTTACTTAGCAAGTTTTCCGTACTTTCTCCTTCGATAATCTCAATGCTACTAGATTGACTTAATTGCACATTATACATAAGTTTAGGATTTTAATATTCTTATATATTCATTGAATGCGTAACGAACGAGCTCGACGTTTTGCGCCCCACTATTTTTTGCTTTTAATTCACTAATAGCTAGACAGAAAACAAAATCCATGAAATGCACATCTTCTTTAAGTTCTCTATTGTTGATGATTACATCGTGAGCCATGTTAAGGAATATCTTTAATTTTTGAGTTTCATATTCAAAGTTAACCATATATAAATCTTTCAATGAATCATTATTTATCCAATTCAGACCAATTTCCCAGTTTTCGTTTTCTATTTGTATATTTTTTTTAAATTCTTGAGGTATAATATCTCCATTAGAAACCTTGCTTACTTCTAACGTTTTCCCTGAGTGATAAGTCTGGTCAAGCTGTAGATTTCCAACTTCATTTAGTTGTTCGTTGAAATTGCTATCCTCTCTTTTTTCTCTATAATCATTGAACTTTTCAATCCCTTTCTTTACTTCAGTTCTAGAAAACTTCGCCCTGTATTCATTGGCTTGTTTTATTAGATTTAGAGGTTTATCAGGATACTCTTTATAGTATATAGATTTCAGTTCATGTGCAATTTGGCTAAAACACATATCTCTAATGTCTTGAGAAATTGAAAGTTGAGTCTTATCAAAAGAGATTTCAACTTCGGGTGAATCAAAATTTAGTTCTCCATATATTCTAACGTACTGAAACGACCTTGAACTACGAGATGAGATAGCTGCTGGATAAACTCTCTGATCATAACCCTCAACCACCCTGCCTCTGCGTGTTATAACAAAACCATTTTTGTGAGCTTGATTTCCGTCTGGTAAAATACCAACGAATCCAGATACAAATAATTCTTTATCAACAGATTTTATTATGCCAGTTTCACTGTCCATTTCATCAACAGTACATATAATTGCTTGTCTTTTTAATTCATGTTTCCACTCAATTTCTGGAGTATTTTTTAATTCGATTTGTCTATCCTCATACCATTGCTGTTTGAGAAAACCGTGTTCTACCCAACTAAGTTTTTCTCCAAAAACTATTATTTCAACGTCATATTTTTTGAATTTTGATTGAAAAGTACCATCAGGTCTGATATAGTTTCTGTAAATACTTGAAAGACGTTCAATAATTTTTTTTGGCCGCCATGGATTAATATGTTTAGATTCTAATAGAGATAGGGTTACTTTAGTTCCATGCTTATTGAGTTCCTTTTTCTTATATTCGATTTCTAATTCCTCTAATTGTTTCTCAATCACTTCTTTATAAACAAAAGTTGTTTTTCTGCTTTCAGGTTCGCCTGCAACGCTAGATTCAAGTTCCCACTTATTTGAAATCCATACTGCTGCATATTTCATTCCCATTCCAAATTCATTAAACTCCTCAGTATTTTCCGGCTTGTTTGCTGGCTGCAATGCCCGTTGGAAATTTTTTTCATCAATTCCCGCAGCATTATCCTCAATTACAATTGTGTCTCCAATTTTTTCGATAGTAATTTTTAATTTAAATGGGGGCCCATCAATTTTTTCTAGAATTTGTTTATTAATTTGATAACTGGAAAGCGAATTATCAATGAATTCCGAAAAGATACCCACTAAACTTCCTGGTAGGTTTTTTAAAATAGTGTAAGCGCCAGGGCCAAAGCGGATTGGAGTAGTTTTAAAATTTTTCATCAATCAAGTTTTTTGCTATTAAGTTTACTAAATCAACATTTACTGCGTTTCCGAAAGCCTTGTAGGCCCCATTTCTGTGGTCAGGGTATGTTCTTAATCCTTGCATAGACTGAAGTTGAGCCGCTTCCCTAACCGACATTCTTCTTCCAAGCCATGGTAAGTATATATTTTGAGTTTTTACTGTTGTTAATGCGGGGCACCAATTTGCCCTGGAGATTCTCAATCCAGACTGTCTAAATTGGATTATTTTGTCGTCAAGTGTGTATGATTCACCCTTGCAGGACCATTCAAATTTTTGATTTGAAAAATCTAACCCAATCAATTGTTTTTTAAATTCATCTAAATAGGGTTTATATTTTTCGTAAAATTCTCTGTTCTTTCTAATATAATCTACTTTCCATGATGGGAATTTTGATTCAGGGTATGCTGCGTATCGAGGAATGAAGTTTTGAAGTATATAGTTTTTATCGCTTCCAGTGATTTGTTCTCCAAATGCACCTTTGTATTTTAAGAGTTCATCTATTGACGTAGCAAATGGAGTTTTTTCTTCATATTCATAGGTAGCCCCAAATTCATGAGACCAAATAGGATGCCCTGGAAGTCCATTTTTATCAGGAAAATTTTTGACAAACTTATTCCAAATATCAATAACCTTCTTTGCATTTTCTGATATTGTCAGTTCCTCACCAGGTTCGACCTCGAATTTCAAACTCTTTATTGTAGTATCATTAATATCTTTTTTATCAGGCCATTTGAAGTGGGTTAATCCACCTTTATTTTTTTTTCGACCGACAATGAACAATCTTTTTCTATGATGGGGTATGTTGAATTCGTGCGGTGACAATATTTTGTAATCAATTTGATATTCTAAATCTTCCAAATCTTGATTAATGGTTCTAAAAGTATTTCCATTATCATGCCTTAATATTGTTTCCACATTTTCGAGAAGAATGTACTCTGGTTTATGGTATTTCAGAATCTCAACAATTTTAAAAAAATGGTTTCCCTTCGCAATATCCAAAAATCCCAATTGTTTACCTGCCCTTGAGAATGGTTGACATGGGAACCCGCCACATAAAATATCATGAGTTGGGATATCTTTCGCAATATCTACTTTAAAAATATCACCTTTTACATTTGTTTCTGGGAAATTGATAGAGTATAATTCCCTAACGTGCTGATTACTCTCAGAAGCAAATATGCACTTGTGTCCAAGTCTCTCAAGTGCCATGTGAAAACCACCCAATCCAGCATATAGGTCAATAAATTTTAACTTAGTCATATATAAAAATAATGTAGTGTCTTGCTTTTAATATTAATATTTGGTTCAACAAGATTGTTGTACAAAATAACTTAATAGTTTGCTTTTGCAAAGCGGATAGACTGTAGTTGTCATATTATTTTTTAATAAACACATAACGAAAAAAATATCCCTAATTTAACCCTTGCATGCCGAACCCATTCCCCCGCCTTGTTTCCTGCCCTTCCCGTAGGGGGCCATCAGGTCAGACTCCATAAATCAGGATGACGAAAAAAAAATCTAAAAAAAAATTTCCCCCTTTTTTCGGCCAAACTTGGCAAAATTCCAAAAGCAAAACCTCATTAAAACACCCCTAAACCAAAAGTCAAATTTGCCACTTAACCCTTAAGAAAATAAGAGGCTTCGGTCAGATAGTCATCGCCTGTTGCCACGCATAATAAGTTTATAAGAAATTAGTTTAAGAATAAAATAACTAATTATTAAACATATAAACTATTAAAACCATGTCAGAACAATTCGAAACCGGACACGCCAGAAACCTGGCCGCCTTCCAAACCATCATCTCCTACTGCAGCAGCTACGGCAGCAAGTACAACCCGGCACAAGCCCAACTGCAAATTGCAGCCCTCCAAACCCAGCATGCCAATGCCGAAGCAGCCCTGGTAGAAGCCAAAAAGAAGCAAGTAGCCTTCACCAATGCCACCAACACCCGAGCCGAAAACTTCCAGCCCCTCAAAACCCTCGCCATGCGCATCATCTATGCAATGGCCGCCGGCGGAGTAAGCGAACAAACCCTAAATAGCGCCAAAACCATTAAGCGTAAAATAGTAGGCCAACGCGTTAGCAAAATCACAAAAGCAGAAAATCCCGAAGAAAACTTAGAAAAACAAAATTCCGCATCCCAGCAAAGCTTCGAGCAGATACTTTCCGCATTTACCTCCCTCATTGAGCTGGCCGAAACCCAAGCCGCATATCAGCCCAGTGAAAACGACCTCCAGATTACCGGATTAAAAAACTATGTCGCTAACCTCAAAACCGCCAATAATGGAGTCATCAACAGTAAAACCAGCTGGGCAGCCAGCCGTACACAGAGAGACAAACTACTATATGCCCCTCAAACCGGCATTGTCCACACCGTACAGCAAATTAAAAACTACGTACGCTCCATCTACGGGCCATCCGATTCCGAATACAAAAAAGTAAGCGGAATAGAGCTCAAAAGCATCGAGGTAAAATAAGCCGGCCGAAAGCAAAACAAGCCCCATTCGCTCACCTGCTAGGCACAGTAAGAGTTACGCAAGGCGCATTAGCACTTAATCAAGGCACAGTAAGAGTTCAGCAAGGCGCAGTAGAACTTAATCAAGGCAGAGCAAGAGTTCAGTAAGACACAGTAAGAGTTCAGCAAGGCGCAGTAACACTAATGCAAGGCACAGTAAGAGTTCAGCAAGGTGCAGTAACACTTATGCAAGACACAGTAAGAGTTCAGCAAGACGCATTAGCACTTCAGCAAAACCCGAAAAAGAGTTTGCAAACACAGGCAGACTCTTTTTTTTATTCCCCTCCAACGGAGGGGTGGCCCCCGATAAATCGGGGGGCGGGGTGGTTATTCTTACACCAGAGATTTCTCACCGCCTGCCGGCGAATCGAAATGACGAATAGTCCTGAGATTTCTCTCCCGCATGAGCGGGATTCGAAATGACGTAACCCAAAGCGTCGGGCAGGCAGAAAGACTAGCCATGGGTAGGGTAGAGCTAGGAAGATTATTCCCCTCCAACGGAGGGGTGGCCCCCGATAAATCGGGGGGCGGGGTGGTTATTCTTACACCAGAGATTTCTCACCGCCTGCCGGCGAATCGAAATGACGAATAGTCCTGAGATTTCTCTCCCGCATGAGCGGGATTCGAAATGACGTAACCCAAAGCGTCGGGCAGGCAGAAAGACTAGCCATGGGTAGGGTAGAGCTAGGAAGATTATTCCCCTCCAACGGAGGGGTGGCCCCCGATAAATCGGGGGGCGGGGTGGTTATTCTTACACCAGAGATTTCTCACCGCCTGCCGGCGAATCGAAATGACGAATAGTCCTGAGATTTCTCTTCCCCCAACCCGACCCAAACTGTCAGAAAAAATAACAAGTCCATTTGCAGCATTAAAAAAATCCGGCTACATTGGCCCCTGCATTCCGAGCTCATCTAACAGATGGCACCAACCGAGTGAAAGACACCACGGTGGTAAATACAATGCGGATTTACAGAATCAAAATAAACTTAACCTGTATCCCACATTTTTTATCGGCTTGCAATTGTTTCACAAAAAAATTGCAAAAATGAACAAACAAGAATCAATGGAAGCCCATTTGCCTTATGCCAATGGAAGCTATCCGTATTACGTAGTACGTCTATCGGGGGCTGTTTATCAAATTTTACCTATTAATTGGCACAGCTATCGGGCAATCATTGCCAAGCATTGTCCAGAAATTGAGCTAACAGAAGATCCGGCAGCTGAATTTAAACCTACCCCAAACGAATTAAAAGCCCTCTTAGACTTGGGTGAAATTATTCACGAGCGCAGAAAATCGCGTTGTTGCCTAGTACTTGGCCCGGAGCATTGTTATTATTTCGAGCCCGATAATGTGATAAAAGAGCATACGAGTATTCCAAAGGGAGGTGTAATTATTGGCGCCAAAGGCGAAATCCTTAAAATGTATTTTATTGACAACTAAGCATTCACTCAAAAACAAAAAATCATGCATGTAGATTTATTCAAAAGAAAAAGTTGGCTATCGGCAATTGAAGCATATGAAGAACTTGCCGAACAACTAAGCGGAGATGACCAAAAGATTGCTGAATATATTGAGCAGCAGTGTAATAAAGCAAGAGAAGAAAAAAATATGTGGGGAAGATTTATGATGTCAAATTATTGGAACCACCAGAAAAACTTACACCTCCAAAAAATTAAAAAATAGTAGAACCATGCCCACCCATCATCAAGAATCCCCAAGGGGATACCAACCGAGAGCAAATCCCTCCACGGTGGTTAAACAGATGAGGACCTAGCGTCAAAATAAACTGATTTAAGCCCCCTCGTCTGTTTCTTGATTTTGGTTAAAACCTAAAAACATGACACACATCCCATTCCCTTTTTCATACGGCAAAATGCTAATCAAGTTTGAAAACAACTGTATTAGTTGTACAGCAGAAATAGCCGATTCTACCTCCACCATTTACCAAGCCCTTAACTACCGTAGCAAAGAAGAATTTATACATCCCCTGGTCTTGCTTTTCCCAGACCCCGGCACCCCTTATTTAGTAAGATTTAATTTCCCCTTTGCAGTAGAATTAATTGAAGTGGCCCAAGGAACCCGTTATGGTTCTCAACCGGCCCAAACCTACCCGGGTACTTTTGTAAAAAACTATGTTGGTTTCAAAGGCCTTGTAATCCTTCCCCAAGGGTTTTTTCAGAGCCATGGCTACAATCCCAGTTGTATACCCTTTGGGCCGCCACCAAGCACATACATTGGGCCAAGAGTAAAAATTCAACTAAAAAAATATGGTAAATACTTTCCTCATGGAACAGAATTATTATAAACAGTATATAAGCATTGAAGAAGCCAATAAAAAGTTTCGCCTGGGTATTGCACAAGGTTTGTACGGGGTGCCATATCACCTTCGCATACTGCAGTTTAACCCAGCCATAATAAGTATAGGAGAAGGACATTTTAAATTCGGTATGTATAAACACTGCGGCGTATTTAGGGCTTCAATTAGTACTGTGGTAGCCACTCATTGGGGCATAAAACAGCTAGCATAGAAAAATTGTCTCTAATTGTCGCATAAAATCAGAGCAATACTAAATCTTATAAAACCACCATTTACCTTTATTTATCAAAACCACAACACCATGAAACACCTATTCACTTTAATAGCACTAAGCCTGAGTCTTAATATAATGGCACAGACTAAAAATGCAGCCTTTGAAAAAGGACAGAAATTACTCGAAAAGAAAGATTATAAAGGTGCCAAAGAAGCCTATTCTGATGCACTTAAACAAGATAGTACCCTGGATGTAGCCTACTATAACCGGGCCTTAGCAGAATATAACCTTAAAGAGATGGATGCCGCCTTGTTAGATTTCCAAACCTATAATCTATTAGATCCAAATGATGAAGATACCATGGATTATATCAGCTATATCTATTACTATCAGGATGATTATGCCAATCTTAAAGCATCAATACAACGCTTCATGAAAATCTCCAGTACCAAATACAATAGCAATTATCATTTAGGCTATGCCTGCTTTTACCTCGATCAACATGCAGAAGCGCTGGAATATCTAAATAATCAGCTATTGCTGGAGCCCAATAATCAAAACGCATTATATTACAGGGCTCAAACCTATATCTATCTAGGTAAAATACCTGAAGCCGAAAATGATTTCACTAAATTGATTATACTAAAAGATGATTACCCCAATGCCCACTATCTCCGTTCAACCATTCGAGCAGAAGACAATCAATACTTAGGGGCTTTAGAAGATCTTAATCAAGCCATTAAACAAGATTCCACTCATTCAGATGCACTTGTGCTTCGGGGCGATATTCATAAAACCCTGGGAGATAGCTTAGCCGCCAAGGCCGATTTCGATCGGGTGATTGGTTTTAAAGACGATAATTTATACAATGCATTATATAAAAGAGGGCTATTATATGTCAGTCAATTGATTAATGAAGATGCGGCTATTGCCGATTTTAGCGAAATAATTAATGCTGTTCCTGAAAAATATCCATTCGCATTTTTCTTCAGAGCCGCTTTGTATACCAATGCCAATGCCTTTGATAAAGCAGAGAACGATTTCAATACCTACTCAAAAACAACTAACCCTTCTGTTGAACTCTATTATTATTGGGCAGATTTAAAGTACCAATCTGATCAATTTACAGAAGCTTTGCGTTTGTTAGATCAATACGTAGATCAGCCAGACTCGCTATCGGAAAGTAATTTAGCCTTTGCCCATCAGCTTTTCGGTAAAATATTTTTACAACAAAAAAATTATGCCCAAGCCATGCAATCATTCGAAAAATCATTGGCTTACGATGATGAAATAGGAGAAACACATTTCTGGCTGGGAAAAACCCTGATCAGTTTAAAACGCAACGAAGAAGCTTGTACAGCCTTACATCAAGCACTCAACTTTGGTTATGACGATGCCGAAATAGAATTACAGCAACTTTGTGGCTATACCATACCCCTCGATGAAGACAGTGCAATAGGAGACGGACCTTTTTAAAATCTTAAAACAGATGAAAATAACAACAGGAATGATAGCGGGCCTTTTGCTAACCATAAACTTAGCCTATGGCCAAACAAATAAAAACAAACTCCCTAAATTCGTTGAACCCACTTTCCCTGGGGGCAAAGAAGCTTGGGATGCTTATTTAATCAAAAACGTACATTACCCTATGCTTGCCCGCCAGGTAAATATCAATGGCAGAGTAATCGTAGAATTCGATGTTCAAAAAGATGGCAGTATTGCCAATGTTAAAATAAACAAAGGCTTGGGTGCCGGTTGTGATGAAGAAGCCCTAAGGGCGGTAAAAGCCTCACCCCGGTGGAATCCCGCTTACTACAAAGGCAAAGCCGTACCTTACACATTTACACTACCCGTTCGTTTTCAATTAACAAATACCACCGATGAAACTACCCATTAGTTTGATACTCTTACTGGCCTTCTTTGCAAGCTCTTTCAAATTACCAGACACACCAACCCTGGATAGGAAAGAAGCAGAAAATGCATTTATTCTAATTAATAAAGTTCGCAAGAATCCAGCCGCTTACTTTAAAGAACTACATTTAAATGCCTCACTTAAAATTACCAATACCCAATTGGTATGGAACGATACCCTGGCCCGGGTAGCCGAAGAAAAAGCCTTAGACATGGCCAAGCGAAATTACTTCGCTCATGTAAATCCGGAAGGTTATGGGATGAACTATTTCATTAATAAAGCAGGGTATAAACTAGAGAAAGAGTGCTTAAACGAGAAAAAAACCAATTCCTTCGAATCTCTGGCAGGAGGTTATGACGACGGCACGCTTGCTGTAAAAGCGCTAATTATTGATGAAGGTGTGCCTTCTATGGGTCATAGAGATCATTTATTAGGCATTGGGCAGTTTCATAAAAATAGAACTGATATTGGAATTGGTTTCGTAAGAATACGCAGTGGCGCCGAATACATTACCTATATGTCGGTGATTATTGCCAAACACTAATGGGTGCAAATCGGGAATGCTTTATACTAATGAAGAATAAAAAAAGAATTCTCCAAATGCTAGCAGGTATCGCCCTTGTTGGATTAATCATTCCACAAAACTTACAGATGCCTGTTCTTGGGGCAGATAAAGGCAGCTATAATGCCCAATCATTTTGGGCCTATCCATGGGGTAAGTCTGTTACCCATAAAGGAGTAGATATTTTTGCAGATAAAGGCATACCAGTGCAGGTAGCCACCGCCGGTTTAGTGTTGTATGCAGGCACCTTAAAAATGGGAGGCAATGTGGTATTTGTGTTAGGCCCTAAATGGAGATTGCATTATTATGCACATTTAAATACTATTCAGGCTAGTACCTTTTCTTGGGTTTCCAGAGGAGAAGATATTGGCACCGTAGGTAATTCGGGAAATGCGGCAGGTAAACCGCCACATTTGCATTATTCTATACAAACTGCAATTCCTTATCCTTGGAGAATGGATAGCGATAGACAGGGTTGGCAGAAAATGTTCTACTTAAATCCGATAGCTTATTTTTAGTAGGTTTTAATTTTTAGAACAATGAAATACAATCCACACACTAAAGAAGTTTACACCGATAAAGACGAGTTCGTCAAAAAAATGGATTGCTCTTTTGAGATGGAGTGGGAAGGCCTGGAAGCGGGCGATAGTCCCCAATCGCGAAACTGTGTTCAGTGCAATCAGTCTATCATCGACACAGCATACCTATCCGACCAGGAACTTCTGGATACACTCAAGAAAAATCCTCAAACCTGCTTAAAAGTAGACTTTAATCAAACCAATATTCAATTGATAACCAATGGGCTTATTCAACAAAGATAAAAACGTACAAAACATACGTATAATTACCACCGCAAGAGATATCGATAGCATCAACAAAGCAGTAGAAGATGGCTTTACCCCTTTATTCAGAAAAGTAGAACCCTCTAAAGAGATTCAATCAAAATATGCCATCTGTCGCGATAAAAAAACAGGAGAGTTCCTGGTATTCGGAGATTATCGTACAGTAGCACGTCACTCAGCAGAGTACGAAACAATCATAGACTGGAGCTTTTATTATCCTCATAGCTTTAAGTCCCCATTTGCAGCCTATCTAATCCCTAAAGACATCACTATAGGAGAACGGGTAATGATCGAAGATCTAATAGAAGATTATGTAGATGTTTCTTGGAATCAAGGAGACGTGTACCGTTTGCGACGCTGTGAAGCAATTTGGGATGGTACCAATTTGCTTATACAATACAACCCAGCGGTAGGTGGGAGGAGAAGATCTATGATGGGATAAAAGGCGCAGAAACAAACACACCTACTATGAAACAAAAACTTATCCTACATATCCCGCATTCATCCACAAACATCCCACTTTCTGAAGGATATGTTGTGAGCCAAGAATCCCTACAAGAGGAATTGCTAAAACTCACAGATTGGTATACTGATGATCTTTTTTATTCCCAAGAAGACGAGATGATACGGGCCGATTTCTCTAGAATATTCTGCGATCCAGAACGATTTACCGATGATAGCCAAGAGGTAATGGCCAAATTTGGGATGGGCGTATTGTATGAAAAAAGAGATAACGGAGAGCTGATGAGGAACGTAAGCCCGGAATATAAAGAGCGGGTATTAACAGAGTATTATTGGAAACATCACCAAAAGCTCAGCCAAGCGGTAGCTAAGCAATTAATGCAGTTTGGGAAGGCCCTAATTATAGATTGCCATTCCTATCCAAGTGAACCACTCTTAAGAGATCTCTCTCAAGAATCAGAACGCCCTGATTTTAATATTGGAACAGATGCCTACCACACCCCACAACACCTAATAGACCTGTCTTTAGAGTTCTTCAACAAAGCAGGTTATACACTCGGGATAGATTGGCCCTACAGTGGCTCCATTGTCCCGATGGAATATTATCAGAAAAATAAGAATGTCCAAACCCTAATGCTAGAAATCAATAGGGCCCTTTACCTAAATGAACCAGGGAATGAGAAGTCAGAGAGATACTCGGAAATTAAGCAAGTGACTAATGATTTCTTGAAAATGATTAAAGCCGGGTTGAACTAAAAGATAAGGGTGTACATTATTTCCTGAAACCCCCAATAATTTTTACACGTTGTAACTTGCAATTACTAAAAATATTAGTAAATTGGTACCCATTTTAAATCGTGTTAAAACAAGTAATACATATCCAAAACGAGGACTTAGAACCTCTCAGCCATCCTGGTAAGACTTCCGGTTTCGTGAGTCCTGCGGAAGATTATATGGAAGGAAGGCTGAATATTCTGGAACGTCTGGTCAAAGATCCTGTAAATACCTATTATGCGGAAGCTACCACAGATGAACTGATCAATCTTGGCATCAGTAAAGGAACCCTGTTTGTTTACGATACCTCCATTAAGGCCAAGCACAATTCACTAGTCGTGGTCTGGTACCGGGGAGAATGGAAAGTTCGCCAACTCTACCTTATAGGTAAACAGGTTTATCTCAGTACGGGTAAAGACCAAGAAGAACCCGAACTGGTCAGCGATGAATTGATGATTAGAGGTGTGGTCACCTGGTCTTGCCGCCCTCATCAAACCAAACCCAAATGTTATGTTCGCCCTCGTTGATGGAAACAACTTCTATGTTTCCTGTGAACGATTATTCCGACCAGAGTTAAATCAGAAACCTGTTATCGTACTATCCAATAATGACGGATGTATCATTTCCAGAAGTAATGAGGCTAAGGCTTTGGGAATTAAAATGGGAGCACCCTATTTTAAAGTGGCAGAACTTATTAAACAACACCAGGTAACTGTTTTTAGTAGCAACTACACCTTATACGCCGATCTCAGCGCCAGAATGATGAATAACTTGGCCAGATTCACTCCTGAAGTAGAGGTGTACAGTATTGATGAATGTTTTCTTCAGTTTAAAGGAATTTCTGACCTAGACCAATACGCCAAACATATTCGAGAGTCGGTGATCCAAAATACGGGTATCCCGGTGAGTATTGGAATTGCACCAACCAAGACCCTAGCCAAACTCGCCAATAAAATCGCCAAGAAATCAATCAACGGTGTTTGTGTTTTAGATACCGAAGAAGCCATTAATAGGGCCACCAATAGTTTCCCCATCTCAGATCTCTGGGGAATCGGGAGAGCCTACCAAATGAAACTGGAACTGGAAAATGTGTATACTGCCGCTCAGCTCCGTAGCCAAACACAATCTTGGGTCAAACATAATCTGACCATCCAGGGTCTACGGATGTGGCACGAACTCTGGGGAAGAAGCTGTATCCCCTTAAAAGAAGTATTGGAACGCAAACAAGCGATCTGCACCAGCAGGTCATTTGGGAAATCGACTAATAATCTGAATGAACTGATTGAAGCCACTACCAGTTATACCAGCAGACTGGCGGAAAAACTCAGAGCCGATACCAGCTGTGCAACCATATTGACCGTTCAACTTCTCACCAATCGTTTCCGAAAGGATCTACCCCAATACAACCCCGCCATCAGTCTTGCACTCAGCCATCCGATAAACAACACGCCCGACTTGGTGAAAGCCTCTGTAAGAGGACTAAAATCGATTTATGATCCACGTTTCCAATACAGTAAGGTAGCGGTTATTGTTACAGGTCTTATTCCCGAGCAGGAAGTTCAGTTAAATCTCTTTACCGAATGGAATGGGCCAAAAAACAATCAGTTGAGTGATCTGATGGACAGACTCAATCAATATTACGGCAGTGGTACCATAAGGTTAGCCTCAGAGGGATTCCAAAAACGATGGTCGATGAAAAGGGAGAATGTGAGTCCGAATTATACCACGCAATGGGATGATATTTTGAGGGTGCGCTAAAACCGAAGCTAAGCACCCAAATTTAACCAAACACTAAACAAGCGCAACAAACCAATATCACATTTTAAGAGTTATATTTTGACGTTTTAGAACAAATAACGTTCATTTAGAAACAAACCATTCCTCCCGTCCGGTCCGCAAAGAACACAAATAAAAACCCTTCCCGATAATTCGGGAAGGGTTTTTTGGTTAACAGGGCACTGGTTTTTATTAATTCAGGCTGAGTTCTGTGAGTACCGGAAAATGATCTGATGGGTATTTGCCGTTATATGTATCGGTTAACAAACCCCATTTATGAGTTTTAAAGTGTTTGCTTACAAATACGT
>CAZFAE010000036.1:15451-19700 GCA_964516035.1 uncultured Sphingobacterium sp. | reverse complement strand
TGATTATGTTTATAGTAAGTACCGTTTTAACTTTTTTCTTCGACGAGAAAAGCGCTACCGGAGCCTTATTGCAAAACGTAACCATTCAATTAATTGATGCCTTTATCGCGGTAGCCATGTATCAGGTATTTTTCAAATTGATAGACGAAGAGGGAGAAATTGAATTCCCGGATTTTGTACCTAATATGGTAAAGGCGCTCAATTTCATGCTCGTAAAACTCATTATGGGAGCCATTGCCGTGGTTTTGATTTCTGTATTAGCAGGAGTATATTTTGCAAACACACCAGATATTGACACCTCCAATCCATTAAGCTGGAAAATGTTGCCCATCTTGATTTTAATTATTTTACCAATTCTATACATGTCTATTCGCTTATTTTTTGTGCTCTGCTTTATTGTAGACCAAGAATCTGGCGCTACAGAATCCATCAGCCAAAGCTGGACCATTACCCGCGGACATTTCTGGTACTTATTTTGGCTGTTTGTCATTATCCTCGGAATTAACATTTTAGGTGCACTGGCCTTTTTCGTGGGTTTGTTATTTACTATTCCACTATCTAGTTTAGTGTTGATGATAGCGTACCGCCAAATGGTAAACAGTTATACCGACGAAGAAGAGGTATTGATAGCAGAAGAAAAATAAGGATGGGTATTAAGGCAGCACTAAGCAAGCCATTTGCGGCCTGGGTTGTACGGCAAATAGAACGCTGGAAAAAACAGCCCATTGAAACGCAGCATAAAGTGTTTAGCCAGCTTGTTGCCCGGGCTAAAAACACTGCTTTTGGCCGCGACCATCAATTTTCTGAAATTAAAACTTACCAGGATTTTAAACAACGAATCCCGATTCGCGATTACGAACAATTACGCCCATATATAGACAGGGTAGTTGAAGGAGAACCCAATGTATTATGGCCGGGTAAACCTGCTTATTTTGCCAAAACTTCGGGCACCACTTCTGGCGTAAAATACATCCCGATATCTAAAGAATCCATTCCTGAGCATATTAAAGCCGCTCGAAATGCACTTTTAACTTATATCCACGAAACGGGAGATGCCTCTTTTGTAGATGGTAAAATGATTTTTTTACAGGGAAGCCCCGAACTGGAAACCAAAGCAGGGATAGCCACAGGGCGCCTTTCCGGAATTGCTGCACATCACGTACCGCAATATTTGCAAAAAAATCGCATGCCTTCATATCCCACCAATTGCATAGAAGATTGGGAAACAAAAGTGGATGCCATTGTTGCCGAAACCAAAGATTTAGACATGCGCCTCATTTCTGGCATACCGCCATGGGTGCAAATGTATTTCGATCGCCTTTCGGCGGATGCAGGCGGCAAAAAAATCAAAGACATTTTTAAAAATTTTAGCCTTTTTGTTTACGGAGGAGTAAACTTTGAACCATATCGTGCCCGCCTCGAAGAAAGCATCGGCAAAAAAATAGCCGGCATAGAAACCTATCCCGCTTCCGAAGGGTTTATTGCCTACCAGGATTCGCAAACAGAAAAAGGCCTGCTTTTATTGCTTAATTCGGGTATTTTTTATGAATTTATCCCGGCAGGCGAATATTTTAATGAAAATCCTACCCGTTTATCTCTCGAAGAAGTAGAACTGGATACCAATTACGCCCTCATTTTAAACACCAGCGCCGGGTTATGGGGCTACAGCATTGGCGATACCGTTAAATTCGTCTCTAAAAACCCTTATAAAATCGTAGTCAGCGGCCGCATCAAACATTTTATATCTGCTTTTGGCGAACACGTAATTGGCGAAGAAGTAGAAGAAGCTATTTTATCTGTTGCCCGAAAAGAGCAGGTAGAAATTACCGAATTTACCGTGGCGCCGCAGGTTTCGCCTGCCGAGGGCGGTTTGCCTTACCATGAATGGTTTATCGAATTTGAGAAAGAGCCGGCAGATTTACCCCATTTTGCCCAACAGGTAGATGCAGCCCTGCAAGCCAAAAACGTGTATTATCAGGATTTAATAAGCGGTAAAATTTTACAAACCCTGGTAATTCGTACCTTGCAGAAAGATAGTTTCATTAACTATATGCGTGCCCAAGGTAAACTGGGCGGACAAAATAAAGTCCCACGTTTAGCCAACGACCGTACAATTGCAGAAGAATTAAAGAAGTATATAAAAGATTAAATACGTCATCTCGACGAGTGTAACAAGGAGAGATCTCATGATTATTTAGAGATTTCTCACCCGCTCAATCGATCCGCCAGTTGGCGGATGAAATGACGATAAAAAACCAACCCTTGAAAACCAAAAACATTGCCATATTAGGTTCCACCGGCAGCATCGGTACCCAAGCCCTTGAAGTGGTCCGCGAAAACCCGGAACGCTTTAAAGTATTGGTATTGACTGCGCAGAACAATGCCGACTTACTGGCTGCCCAGGCTTTAGAATTTAAGCCCTTAAAAGTGGTTATTGGCGATGAAACAAAACTAGTATCGCTAAAAGATCAACTCAAAAACACCAATATTGAAGTTTTAGCCGGAGCAAGCGCCTTAAAAGAAGTAGTTTGTTTGCCCCAATTAGATTTGGTACTTACCGCTCTGGTTGGTTTTGCAGGTTTGGAGCCTACTTTAGCTGCCATACAATCTGGAAAAGACATTGCCCTGGCCAATAAAGAAACCCTGGTAGTGGCCGGAGAGCTGGTTAACCGCTTAGCCAAAGAACACGGCGTACGTATTTTGCCAGTCGATTCAGAACATTCAGCCATTTTTCAGTGTTTGGTAGGCGAAGCGCATAATCCCATCGAAAAAATATACCTTACTGCTTCAGGTGGCCCCTTTCGGGGGAAGAACCGCGATTTTTTAGCGACGGTAAGCAAAGAGCAAGCCTTAAAACATCCCAATTGGGTAATGGGTGCCAAAATTACCATCGATTCGGCGACGCTAATGAATAAAGGCCTCGAAGTAATTGAAGCCAAATGGCTGTTTGATTTAGATGTTTCGCAAATTGATGTCATTGTGCATCCGCAATCAATCATTCATTCCATCGTTCAGTTTAAAGATGGGTCTATGAAAGCCCAAATGGGATTGCCCGATATGAAACTACCTATCCAATACGCTTTGGCGCATCCCGAACGAATTGTGAATGAGTTTCCAAGATTTAATTTCCTAGATTATCCGGAACTGACATTTGAGCAGGCCGACCGGAATAGTTTCCGAAACCTGGAATTAGCCTTTGAAGCGCTGCGAAGGGGAGGAAACATGCCTTGTATTATTAATGCTGCCAACGAAGTGCTTGTGGCAGAATTTTTGAATAATAAAATCGGTTTTTTACAAATGAGCGAAATTATTGAAGAGTGCATGCAACGCATTTCATTTATAGCTCAGCCAAATTTGGCAGATTACCTGCAAACAGACCGCGAAACACGGCATTTGGCGCAAGAATTGGTAACATTAAACAACTTTAAGAATCTAAACTAAAAAACAACAACATACATGGACGGATTGATTATGGCAGGGCAACTGCTGCTCGGATTATCGATATTAATTGTTTTACACGAATTGGGGCACTTTTTGGCAGCCCGTGCCTTTGGTATTAAAGTAGAGAAATTCTATCTCTTTTTTGATGCCTGGGGATTTAAACTTTTGCATTTTAACTATAAAGGATGCGAATACGGCATTGGCTGGTTACCGCTGGGTGGCTATGTAAAAATTGCCGGTATGATAGACGAATCTATGGATACCGACCAAATGGCCGGCGAACCACAGCCTTGGGAATTTAGATCTAAACCGGCTTGGCAGCGTTTAATTGTTATGCTTGGCGGGGTAACCGTAAACATCATTTTAGGTATTTTTATTTTCTGGATGCTGACGCTGAAATACGGTGAAACCTATATCCCGAATGATAAACTACCATTTGGAATTGCTCCCGGAACGGTAGGTCAAACCATTGGCCTGCAAGCCGGCGATCGCATTACAGCCGTAAACGGCCAGCCTGTAACCCGTTTTGAAGAAGTAAGCAGTTCTAAAGTTTTATTAGGAAACAGCACGCTCACCGTTTTAAGAAACGGAGAAACAAAAGAAATTCAGGTTCCAGGTAATATTTTAGACCAGGTAGCCGACGAAGGCATAGCGCAATTTGTACAGCCACGCACAGCAGTTGGCAAAATTATGCAAGTTGAACCTAACAGTCCGGCCCAAAAAGCAGGCTTAAAAGTAAACGACCAAATTTTGAGTATTAACAATCAGCCGGTTGCTTTTTACGACGAATATTTGGTAAAGATGCAAG
>CAZFAE010000036.1:9659-15351 GCA_964516035.1 uncultured Sphingobacterium sp. | reverse complement strand
ATGATTCCGAAATTTGAAGGCATTCCAACAGAAACTACCAAATACAGTTTCATGCAAGCTTTCCCTGTGGGTGCATCCAAAGCATGGGGTTCATTTGCAGATAATGCCAAAGGCATAGGTAAAGTAGTAACCGGACAGGTAAAAGCCAATAAAGCCTTTACTGGTCCAATAGGCATAGCCACCATGTTTGGTAAAACCGTAAACTGGGTTAAATTCTGGAGTTTGGTAGGTTTATTATCCATGGCGCTTGCGCTGATGAACTTATTGCCTATTCCGGCATTAGATGGCGGACATGCCGTTTTTCTGTTGATTGAAATGGTAAAAGGCAAACCTTTAAGCGATAAATTTATGGAGAAAGCCCAAATGGTAGGCTTCTTTATCCTAATCTCCTTAATGGTATTTGTTTTCGGTAACGATATTTTCAAACATTTTATTCAATAGAGATTGTAGGTTATAAGTTGTGGGTTGCAGGGTAATACTAAGGACTTCTGCTTTATTTTAATTCGTATTATGTTTAAGACAATTTTAAACCTTCAACTTACAACCTATCACTTTTAAAAATATGAACTATTTCGAGCTTTACGATTTACCGCTGTCATTTAATGTAGATGAGAATAACGTAAAACGTAAATTTTACGAGTTGAGTAAACGTTTTCATCCCGATTTTTACATCAATGAGCCCGAAGAAAAACAGCAGGAAATACTCGAACTCTCCACTTTAAACAATAAGGCTTATCAGGTTTTATCTCATCCGCAAAAGCGGATACCATTAATTCTGGAGCTCAAAGGTTTAATGTCCGAAGGTGAACAGTATCAGCTGCCTCAAAGTTTTTTGATGGAAATGATGGAGGTGAATGAAGCTCTGATGGAATTGGAATTTGAACCTGATGCTGCTGCTTTAGCGCAACTTAGTATGCAAATAGGAGAGATAGAACAAAGTTTATTGGATGAGTTAAAACAATACACCCAGGCTTTTGATACCGCCGATGCCGCAATTCAGGAAAGTAGCCTGTTGAAAATCAAAGACATCTGGTACCGGCAAAAATATTTGTTGCGAATACGCGATAGTTTGAATAAATTCGCACTCCGTTAAAAACAATGCCCAGCTGGCGGAACTGGTAGACGCGTCGGTCTCAAACACCGATAGGAAACTGTGCCGGTTCGATTCCGGCGCTGGGTACATTCAAACCATTCTCTTTTAAGAGGATGGTTTTTTTATGCGCTACCTTATTTGACGTATTTTGGTACATACTTTCACAAAATAGGCATAGCCAATCAACGAAATATAAATTCTTTAGCAGTACATTTAATTTGTAAAACCAGGGTTAATTGGCTTTTTTATTTTAAATAAGCCTGACTGAAAAATATTTATGAGTTATATCCTTTCGGCATTTTATTTCAGTTTGTTCACCACCGGAGCACTTTTGGGTTTAGTGTTGGTGATGAAAAATCGAAATTCTTTAGCCTATACTTTTTTCGGTTTTTATAACCTGATTACTGCCTGGGGTTTTTGGGTTTCATTTTTACTAGCAAGTGGCCTAATTCTCGAATATCCCCATTTTTTTCGTACAGCCGCACCATTACATTATCTATGGGGGCCTCTCAGTTATCTTTTTATCCGAAACTTACTGAGATCAGACAACCGTTTTTATAAAACTGATATCCTGCACTTTATTCCATTCTTCTTGCATTTTGTAGAATTGCTACCTTTTTATTTTAGCCCGGTAGAATATAAAATTGGCATGTTGAAAGGGATGCTAAACCAGGGCGACCGTTTTGGTGTTTACGAAGGATTGCTAACGACTTACTGGCACAGCTTACTCAAGTTTTCGCATATGCTAATCTATAATATAGCTCAATGGATTTTGCTGCTTAATTTCAACAAAACTAGTAATAAGGCTTTCAAGCTCCGCAATCGACTGATTATTAACTGGGTTGCATTTCTGAATGTAGCGGGCTTTGTAATGTTGATTGCCGTGCAAATTCATAGAATATTCTTAACACAAGGCATCTTGTTCTCTCTAAATATTACTGATTTTGTATTCTATATACATTTTATATTGGTATGGTTTTATCTCATCTATAGGCCAGACTTATTGCATGGTATTCAACTCATTGATGTTGTGCCAGAAAAAGAGCTCCAACCTACAGCAGACACATATTTGGGTAAATCACGAAAATATCTAGAGTTAGAAGATATTGTAAAGAAAATTGAAACCCGAATGCAAGCAGAACAACCCTTTTTAAATAATGAGCTAAACCTGCCTGTTTTAGCACAATTGCTCTATGTTCCAGAATACAAGGTCTCCAAGGCCTTGAAATATAAATTCGATTTAACCTTTCCAGAATATATAAACCGATATAGGATCGCTTATATTGAAGATAGTCTAAAAAATAATCCAGCATGGAGCCAATACACGGTAGAAGGGATGGCATTTAGTGCAGGCTTTAATTCCAGAAATGCTTTCTATACGGCTTTCAGAAAGATTAAGGGCGTAAATCCTACCGCATATTTCAAGTCGAATAGTAAATAATCGTTTTTCAGCTAATTCTTCAATCAATAATCTGTTGTGTTTGTTGCAGATAAAATATTCATTGATGTGACATTCTAATTATAGATGTTTAAACATCTATTTTGTATATTTGAATTATTAAATAGAAAATTATGACGAATTACATAGAAAAATTAAATTGGAGATATGCAACTAAACGCATGAACAACACACCAATTGCAGAAGATAAATTAACCCGCATTGTAGAAGCGATCCAGCTAGCGCCAACTTCTTTAGGATTACAGCCCTTTAAATTATTGGTTATTAAAGATGCCGCAACCCGTGCCAAAATTGCACCAGCCATTTATAACCAGCCGCAAATTACAGAAGGCGCTGCCGTATTGGTATTTGCCATTTGGGAAAATGCCGGAACTGCAGAAGTAGATGCCTATATGAATCAAATCGCCGATGAACGCGGAGTTCCGGCAGAAGCATTGGCCGATTTTCGTGCCATGGTAGCCGGATCTTTAGAAGGAAAAACTCCTGAAGAATTACAAGTATGGTTTGCACGTCAGGCATACATTGCCTTAGGCTTTGGTTTAGCGGCAGCTGCTTTTGAAGAGGTAGACAGTACGCCAATGGAAGGATTTAATCCTGCCGCTTTAGACGAAGCTTTAGGCTTAGGCGCTAAAGGTTTAAAAAGCGTAGTGGTTTTAGCATTAGGAAACCGCGATGCAGCAAATGATTATTTAGCAAACGCTAAAAAAATCCGTCGCCCGCAAGCACAATTTGTAGAAACGATTTAAGGTTAATAATACGTTTGGTTTGATAAGGAAAACTCCCGGTTGAAAAGCTGGGAGTTTTTTGCATTATAGTGGTGGCCCCAATTTATCGGGGCCACCACTATTACCCCGCCGGATATATATTTTTTCCCTAAATTGCCCCACCAAATTGAATATCCATTTTATGAAAAAATACCTACTTTCTACCATTTTTCTTTTTGTTAGTGCCTTGCTAACCGCACAGGTTATCAATCCGCAAAACATTCAAATTGCCCGAGATAAATGGGGTGTGCCCCATATTTTCGGTAAAACCGATGCCGAAGTGGCTTACGGATTAGCCTGGGCGCATGCCGAGGATGATTTTGCCACCATCCAAACTTCTTACTTGGCCGGTAAAGCCATGTTGGGCTTGTTAAAAGGCAAAGAAGGAGCCGAAATAGATTATGTGGTGCATTTATTGCGCAGCCGCGAATTAGTAGAAGCCCGTTATCAAAAAGACATTTCGCCAGAATTTAAAGCCGTTCTTTTAGGCTATTGCCAAGGATTTAATAAATATGCCCAAACCCATAAAAAAGAAGTGCTGGTGCCCGAGCTTTTTCCGGTTACGCCCAAAGATATGCTGGCCTTTTCGGTTCTGCAGCTGGCCATCAGCTCTGGAGTAGACCAAGCCTTAAAAAATATATTCAGTGGCAAAACCCCCACTTTAGATTTTCTGAAACCAGGTGGTTCTAATGCCTTTGCCTTTAATTCGGCAAAAACTGCCGATGGTAGCGTGTTCTTAAACATCAATGCCCACCAGCCATTAGAAGGTCCGGTGGCTTTTTACGAAGCACATCTCTCCAGCGAAGAAGGCTGGAATATTTTGGGGGCTTTATTTCCAGGTGCACCAAGTATTTTGCATGGCGTAAACGAAAATCTGGGCTGGGCACATACCGTAAACTATCCCGATAAATTAGATACCTATCAGTTGGAAATCAATCCGGCTAACTCCAAGCAATACCGTTTTGATGGAGAATGGATTAATCTCGAAGAACAAAAAGTAACCCTCAAACTTAAATTAGGAGGCCTTATCCCAATAAAAGTTCAAAAAGACGTATTTTGGAGCAAATACGGCCCAACGGTAATCACACCCAAGGGGACTTTTAGTATCAGAACCGGTGCCTTTGATGAAATTAGAGCGCTGGAACAATGGTTTACCATGAATAAGGCCAAAAGCTTCAGCGAATTCAATCAAGCTCTGCAAATGGGCGCTATTTCTGGCTATAATATGGTGTATGCCGATAAACGCGATACCATTTTCTATATCAGCAATGCCAAATTGCCCCTTCGCGATTCCGCTTATAATTGGAAAGGAACACTTCCGGGAAATACCTCTAAAACACTTTGGACTAGCTACCACAAAACCAGCGAACTGCCGCAGGTGCTCAATCCCGCATCAGGTTATGTGTTCAATACCAACCATTCGCCATTTAATGCTACCGCTGCGGCGGATAATATTAGCGAAAGCAATTACGATAAAACCATGGGCTACGAAACCTGGAATAATAACCGGAGTGTGCGCTTTATGGAGCAGCTAGCTGTGCTGGATAAAGTAACTTTTGAAGATTTTAAACGTATCAAACACGACATGCAATTGCCTCAAAAGCTAGCCTTTTTTGCCAATACAGACAGTTTGTTTTTATTAGACGAAGAGAAAAACACAGACATTGCCGATGTGATCCGCATTTTAAAAGCCTGGGATAGAAAAGCAGATACACTGAGCGTCGGAGCCAGTATTTTTACGCAAACTTATTATGTTTTAGAAGCTAAATTGAAAAAGGAAGGCCGGCCAACTGCCGTGTTAAGCGCTGCAGAATGCAGAGCCGCATTGCTTGAAACTAAAAATCACTTCAATAAATATTTCAGCTCTGTAAATGTGCCTTTTGGTAATTACCAGCGAATTATACGTGGTAAGGTGAGTATGGCGGTACCCGGTATGCCCGATGTTTTGGCCGCTATGCATGCAGAGCCCTTAAAAAACGGACAAATTAAGGCCAAGCAGGGCGAAGCCTATATTGCCTTAGTCCGCTTTACAAAAGATGGTCCCGAAATAGAAAGCATCAATTGCTACGGCGCATCAGCAGATCCTAAAAGTCCGCATTATACTGACCAAATGGACATGTATGTAAAACAGAAAACTAAGAAAATGACATTAAATAAGGCAGATGTTTTAAAAGAAGCTAAAAAAATCTACCATCCGCAATAAATTTTGCAATAAAATTCAATATTTATTGTTTTATTCGTAATGTTTCATATATTAGATTAATGATCAACAAGAAATACAATTACGCTAATAATAATACCATGCTTTAACAGCGAGGGATTTAGCTATTGAAATATCCGGCCTCGCTAATTTAGCGGGGCTTTTTTATGAACTTA
>CAZFAE010000036.1:0-9559 GCA_964516035.1 uncultured Sphingobacterium sp. | reverse complement strand
ATTTTTGCTTTTGCACTCTACGATAGCGAAAACGATGCTTACCTCATTGGCCGAGATCACATGGGAATTATTCCGTTATACATGGGTTGGGATGAGTTTGGCAGTTTTTATGTAGCCTCAGAATTGAAAACTTTGGTTGGCGTTTGCACCAAAATTCAGGAATTTTTACCCGGCCATTATTTATACAGCAAAGAAGGCCCGGAATTAAAAAAATGGTACCAACGGGAGTGGACAGACTTTGATGCTGTAAAAGATAATTCTTCAGACATTCAGGTTTTAAAAGATGCTCTGGAAGCTGCCGTACAGCGTCAGTTAATGTCCGATGTGCCTTATGGCGTATTACTTTCCGGCGGATTGGATTCTTCGGTAATATCGGCCATAGCCAAAAAATATGCCGCCCGCAGAATTGAAACCGAAGGCCAGAACGAAGCCTGGTGGCCGCAATTGCACTCTTTTGCGGTGGGATTGGACGGTTCGCCAGATTTAGCTGCCGCCCGCAAAGTGGCCGACCATATTGGTACCGTACACCACGAAGTGCATTTTACTATCCAAGAAGGTTTAGATGCTTTACGCGATGTGATTTATCATGTAGAAACTTATGATGTAACCACCATCAGGGCTTCTACACCCATGTATTTGCTGGCCCGGGTCATCAAATCGATGGGGGTGAAGATGGTGTTGAGCGGCGAAGGTTCTGACGAATTGTTTGGCGGCTACCTCTATTTTCACAAAGCACCCAATGCCTGCGAATTGCATGAAGAAACTGTACGTAAATTAAGCAAACTACATTTATACGATTGTTTGCGTGCCAACAAATCTTTAGCGGCTTGGGGAGTAGAAGGGCGTGTCCCTTTTCTCGATAAAGAATTTATGGATGTGGCCATGCGCCTAAACCCGGCCGATAAAATGAGCGGAAACGGAAAAATTGAAAAACATATTTTACGCCAATCTTTTGAAGATGAGTTACCCGCCGAAGTAGCCTGGCGCCAAAAAGAACAGTTTTCTGATGGTGTGGGTTATGGCTGGATTGATACGCTTAAAAAAGTAACCGGCGAACAGGTGACTGACGAACAGTTGGCCAACGCAGGGTTCAAATTTCCAATAAATACCCCACGCTCTAAGGAAGAATATTTTTACCGGGCTATTTTTAGCGAATTATTTCCCGGCGATGAAGCCGCCCGCTGTGTGCCTTCAGAACCATCGGTAGCTTGCAGTACCGCCACTGCACTGGCCTGGGATGAAGCTTTTCAGCAAATGAACGATCCTTCTGGACGTGCCGTAAAAAGCGTTCACGAGCAGGCTTATAAATAATACTTAATTATCGCAATAAAGATTTTGTTATCCGTTTCTAAAAGCTTATTTTTGCCCCTCAATTAATCCTAGATGCGGATGTGGCGTAATTGGTAGCCGCACCAGACTTAGGATCTGGCGCTTCACGGCGTGGGGGTTCGAGTCCCTTCATCCGCACTTAACCAATCCCCCCGATTATCGGGGGGATTTTTGTATAAAGAAAAACACATTTAACGTTAGTATAATGAACATCACACAGGAAAAAATCGACCAACTGAATGCTACAATCAAAGTGCAAATTAAGCCAGAAGATTATCAGCAAAAGGTAGAAAAAGCCATCAAAGAGCAAGCTAAAAAAGCTAAAATTCCAGGATTTAGAACAGGAATGGTACCTCCGGCGCATATCAAAAAAATGTACGGAAAAAGCATTTTGGTAGATGAGATCAACAACCTGTTGAGTGATACCGTGAATAATTATATCACCGAAAATAAAATCGAAATTCTAGGTCAGCCATTACCTAAAATGGATACCGAAAAAGAATTCAATTGGGATTTTACCGACGAATTTGAATTCGATTATGAATTAGGATTAGCTCCTGAATTCGAATTTAGCGCCACTTCAAAAGATAAAATCACCTTTTATCAAATTAAAGTAGACAAAGAAACTTTGGCATCACGTATCAAAAACTTGCGTAAAAGTTATGGTAAAATGACCAATCCGGAAGTTTCTGCAGATGACGATGTTTTATTTGGCGAATTGAAACAACTGGCAAACGATGGTCAGGTTTTTGAAGGCGGTTTTGCCAACGAAAAAGCGTCTATCCGTTTAGATTTGGTGACTGATTCTAAAATCAAAAAATCATTAATAGGTTTAAAGAAAGACGCTGTTGTAAAATTAGATTTGAACAAAGCGTTTGAAGGTAATGCTACCGTAATTGCCAAATTATTAAATGTAGAAGAAGAAGGGGTTGAGGGATTAAAATCTGATTTCGAATTCACGGTTAAAAATATAAACCGTTTAGAAGAAGGAGATTTAAACCAGGAGTTTTTCGATAAATTGTTTGGTAAAGATGCCATCAAAACTGAAAAAGAATTTGAGGCCAAAATTACCGAAGAACTGGAAAGCATGATGCAACAGAATGCCGAACAGCGTTTGCAGGCAGATTTACACCAGTTTGGTTTAGGAAAAGTAAAATTCAATTTGCCGGATGCATTCTTAAAACGCTGGTTAAAAGCAACCAACGAAAATTTAAGCGACGAAGAAATTGAAAAGGATTACAGCAATTTTGCCGAAAACCTGAAATGGACTTTAATTGAGAACAAAATCATTAAGGATAACGCCATCGAAATTAAGTACGAAGATGTATTTCAAACGGCTAAAGCACGTTTAGATGGTCAGTTCCGTATGTACAGCCCACAGGCTTTGCCAGAAGAACAACTGGCCGAATACACCGTGCAGTTTTTACAAAGCAAGGAGAATGCGAATCGTATATTTGAAGAAGTAAAGGCTTTAAAAGTATTTGATTATTTAAAATCAGTAGTTACCTTAGATAACAAGGAAATTGCATACAACAAGTTTTTAGAACTAAAGTAAGTACAAGCCCATCCGCTAAAACCAAGCACCTACAACCATGAACATCGATAAAAACGAATTCCGAAAATACGCTGTTAAGCATCACCGCATTGGCAGTCAGCATGTAGATAGCTTTATTGGCAGGGTAGAGCAGAGCTCCATCCCCATGTCGATGACGCCTTATATTATTGAAGAGCGCCAGTTAAATGTAGCTCAAATGGACGTTTTTTCTCGTTTAATGATGGATCGCATCATTTTCCTGGGCGATGCCATTTACGATAATATTGCCAACATTATTCAGGCACAATTGCTTTTTTTACAATCAGCCGATGCCAAACGCGATATTCAAATTTACATCAACTCACCGGGCGGTTCGGTTTATGCCGGTTTAGGAATTTACGATACCATGCAATACATCGCACCAGATGTAGCTACCATTTGTACCGGTATGGCTGCCTCAATGGCTGCTGTATTATTATGTGCAGGTGCAACAGGCAAACGTGCTGCCTTACAGCATTCTCGGGTGATGATTCACCAGCCGCTGGGCGGAGTACAGGGCCAGGCCTCAGATATTGAGATTACAGCCCGTGAGATTTTAAAACTGAAAAAAGAATTATACGAAATCATTGCCAAGCACTCTGGTGCCGAATATGATAAAGTACACAATGCCTCAGATCGCGATTATTGGATGATTGCACAAGAAGCCAAAGATTTTGGAATGATTGATGAGGTATTAGCAGGTACACCTGTTAAAAAATAAAGAATGGCTAAAAACACCAAAGATATTAAGTGCTCTTTTTGCGGCTCGGGTAAGCAAGATACTTTAATGCTTATTGCCGGTCTGGATGCGCATATTTGCGATAAATGTGTTTCGCAAGCCAGCCAGATTTTGGCCGAAGAGCTCAATGTGCGTAAAGATAAAGCGGTGCCATCTGCGGTAAATTTGCTCAAACCTGTAGAAATTAAGACCCACTTAGACCAATACATCATTGGACAGGATCAGGCTAAAAAAGTTTTGGCAGTTGCGGTTTACAACCACTACAAACGCCTCAACCAAAAGGTTACCAAAGATGAAGTAGAGATTGAAAAATCGAACATCATCATGGTGGGCGAAACCGGAACCGGTAAAACCTTATTGGCTAAAACCATTGCCAAAGTGCTGCATGTGCCTTTTTGCATTTGCGATGCCACCGTATTAACCGAAGCCGGTTATGTGGGCGAAGATGTAGAAAGCATTTTAACCCGTTTATTGCAAGCTGCAGATTACGATGTAGCTGCTGCCGAACGTGGTATTGTTTACATTGATGAAGTGGATAAAATTGCCCGAAAAAGCGACAATCCATCCATTACCCGTGATGTATCTGGCGAAGGCGTACAGCAGGCTTTATTGAAAATTTTGGAAGGAACCATTGTAAACGTACCACCACAAGGCGGACGTAAACACCCAGACCAGAAAATGATTCCGGTGAACACCAACAATATCCTCTTTATTTGCGGCGGTGCTTTTGATGGTATCGAGAAAAAAATTGCCAACCGTTTACGTACCCAAACGGTAGGTTATAAAGTAGATAAAGAAGAAACCGATATCGACTTAAATAACCTGTACAAATACATTACCCCTCAGGATTTAAAATCTTTTGGATTAATTCCGGAATTAATTGGCCGCTTGCCGGTAATTACCCATTTAAATCCATTGGATAAAGAAACCCTACGAAGCATATTAAGCGAACCTAGAAACTCCTTAACCAAACAATATCAAAAACTGTTTGAATACGAGGGTATCAAACTCGATTTTGATAACGAAGTAATGAATTTCATTGTAGATAAAGCCATGGAATTTAAGTTAGGTGCCCGGGGCTTGCGCTCCATTTGCGAAGCCATCATGATGGATGCTATGTTCGAAATGCCATCCGGAGAGCAGGTTAAAGAATTGTCCATAACCCTGCGTTATGCGCAGGAAAAATTCGAGAAATCAGATTTAAAGAAATTGAAAGTAGCCTAAAACAAAGCCCCGAAACTATCGGGGTTTTTTGTAGCATTAAATATCCATTACCATGAACGAAGAAAAATTGATTAAGAAAGATCCGAAAATTGTAGCCAAAGCTTCAAAAGTAAAAGAAGTAGAAACTCCTGTAAAAAAAGGCCTTAAAAATAAAGAAGATATTGTTAAAAATTGGCTGCCGCGATATACCGGCAGAGAGTTAAGTGAATTCAGTGATTTTATTTTACTCACCAATTTCTCTAAATACGTTAAACTATTCTCCGAATGGCATGATAATGCTCCAATTATGGGTTTAGATAAACCGATGCAAAGCGTTTCGGCCAACGGAATTACCTTAATCAATTTTGGGATGGGCAGCCCAATGGCAGCCACCATGATGGATTTACTGAGTGCCATTAATCCTAAAGCCGTATTGTTTTTAGGTAAATGCGGCGGTTTAAAGAAGAAAAATGCCCTGGGCGACTTAATTCTACCCATTGCAGCCATTCGTGGCGAAGGTACCTCTAACGATTATTTTCCGCCAGAAGTGCCGGCTTTGCCATCTTTTGCTTTACAGAAAGCAATTTCTACCACCATTAGAGATCATTCTTTAGATTATTGGACCGGAACGGTTTATACCACCAACCGCCGAGTTTGGGAGCACGATAAGGCATTTAAAAAGTATTTGCAAGTGGTACGAGCCATGGCCGTAGATATGGAAACAGCCACTATTTTTTCTACCGGCTTTGCCAACGAAATTCCAACCGGAGCATTGCTATTGGTTTCAGATCAGCCGATGATTCCGGAAGGGGTAAAAACTGCAGAAAGCGATTCAAACGTAACCGAAAAATATGTTGAAAATCATTTAAAAGTGGGCATAGAATCTTTAAAACAATTAAAAAATAACGGCTTAACGGTAAAACATTTGCAATTCTAAGAGAGTAGTTAGTAATTAGTAGTTAGTATTTAGCCCTTGGCAATTTAATCTAACTACTAAATACTCGGTACTAAATACTAAATAAAAATATGTGGCATAAAAACATCCTCGAAACTATCGGTAATACCCCATTAGTTCAATTAAACAGTTTAACTAAAGGTATTCCGGCTACGGTTTTAGCTAAAATAGAAACTACCAATCCCGGTAACTCTATTAAAGACCGCATGGCGCTTAAAATGATTGAAGATGCCGAGCGTGATGGCCGATTGAAGCCCGGAGCAACCATTATAGAAGGTACATCTGGCAATACCGGTATGGGCCTAGCCATTGCCGCCGTAGTAAAAGGGTATAAATGTATTTTTACCACTACCGATAAACAATCTAAAGAAAAAGTGGATGCTTTGCGTGCTTTTGGTGCCGAGGTTATAGTTTGCCCTACCAACGTAGAGCCCGAAGATCCTCGTTCTTATTATTCAGTTTCCAGTCGTCTAGAGCGAGAAGTGCCCAATTCGTGGAAACCCAATCAGTACGATAATTTATCCAATTCACAGGCACATTACGAGCAAACAGGCCCCGAAATTTGGGAACAAACCGAAGGGAAAATTACCCATTTGGTAGTTGGAGTAGGTACCGGCGGTACCATCTCCGGAACCGGAAAATATCTCAAGGAAAAAAATCCCAATATTAAAATTTGGGGCATTGATACTTACGGCTCAGTATTTAAAAAATATAAAGAAACCGGCGAATTTGATAAGGATGAAATCTATCCATACATCACAGAAGGTATTGGCGAAGATTTTTTACCGCAAAACGTAGATTTTAGTGTTATTGATCATTTTGAAAAAGTGACCGATAAAGACGCCGCTTTAATGACCCGAGAAATTGCCCGTCAGGAAGGTATTTTTGCCGGAAATTCTGCAGGTTCCGCTATCGCGGGATTATTGCAAATGAAAGACCAGCTTAAAGCCGACGACGTAGTGGTGGTTATTTTTCACGATCATGGTACCCGTTACCTGGCCAAAATGTTTAACGACGATTGGTTGCGTGAACGTGGATTTCTGAAAGATGAAAAACTGACCGCCAAAAGCATTTTACAAAAAAGAGGCAGTCAGGAAATGGTGACGGTAGATTGCAAAAAAACCGTACTCGAAGCCATCAATACCATGAAAACCCTGAATATTTCTCAGATTCCGGTAACGCAAGAAGGCATGGTGATTGGTAAAATTACCGAATCGGATATCCTGAATAAATTGCTCGAAAATCCGGGACTGCGTTCCAGCGGCGTAAAAGAAATCATGTCGGCGCCTTTCCCTTTTGTAGGGCCGAATACCTCAATCGATCAGCTTTCTGCACTAATTAATAAAGATAATTCGGCAGTACTAATTGAATGCGTAGACAATAGGTTCGAGATCATTACCCAATACGACATCATTGATGCCATTTCGGCTTAATGACTTGGTGCGTTTCCGTCTACCCGTTTAATATTTGCACCTAAAGCCAGTAAACGCTGGTCAATATCCTGATAACCGCGTTCAATCTGCTCAATATTAAATATGGTTGATTTGCCTTCGGCAGATAATGCCGCAATTAATAAAGAAACTCCGGCACGTATATCCGGCGAAGTCATCTCAATACCGCGTAGTTTTACCTTTCGGTCTAAACCAATTACGGTAGCACGGTGCGGATCGCATAAAATAATCTGTGCACCCATGTCAATCAGTTTATCTACAAAGAATAAACGGCTTTCAAACATTTTCTGATGAACCATCACGGTTCCTTTAGCTTGAGTAGCCACCACCAGAATAATGCTTAATAAATCTGGGGTAAAACCAGGCCATGGCGCATCGGCAATCGTCATGATAGAACCATCAATAAAAGTATCTATTTCATAATGTTTTTGATGAGGGATGAATAAATCATCGCCACGTAATTCCATTTGGATGCCTAATCGGCGAAAAACATCCGGAATCATGCCCAGTTCTTCGTAATGAACATCTTTGATAGTAATTTCAGAACCCGTCATCGCCGCAAGGCCAATAAACGAACCAATTTCAATCATATCTGGCAGCATGCGGTGTTCGGTGCCGCCCAATTTTTTCACCCCTTCAATGGTTAATAAATTAGAACCAATGCCCGAAATTTTGGCACCCATACGGTTCAGCATTTTACAAAGTTGTTGTAAATAAGGTTCGCAGGCTGCATTATATAAGGTGGTTACTCCCTTGGCTAAAACTGCTGCCATTACCACGTTAGCTGTTCCGGTTACCGAAGCTTCATCCAGTAAAATATAAGTTCCCTTTAAATCGGTAGCATCTACCTTAAAGAAATTTGTTTTAGGGTCAAAATCAAAACGGGCACCTAGTTTTTCAAATCCTAAAAAGTGGGTATCTAAACGGCGGCGGCCAATTTTATCGCCACCTGGTTTAGGAATGGCTGCTTTACCAAAACGGGCCAAAAGTGGGCCCACAATCATAATAGAACCGCGTAAACTTCCGCCTTTGGCTTTAAATGCCGCAGATTGGAAAAAGTCCAGATTGATATTTTTGGCTTCAAAGGTGTAAGTATCTTTGCTAACGCGATTGATGTCAACTCCCAAATCTCCCAAAAGGCCAATCAGTTTATTGACATCAACAATATCGGGGATATTACTGATGGTTACTTTTTCTTCGGTTAATAATACTGCCGAAATAATTTGTAAAGCTTCGTTTTTTGCACCTTGAGGGGTAATTTCTCCTTTAAGAGGCTTACCACCAATAATTTCAAAAGCGTTCATATAATTGGGAATGGTGTGTGCTTAGTAGTAATTAATATCGTTTGCCAGAATTGTTTTTATGCGGAGGTCTGTTACTTCCTCCGGCATTGTTTTTATGGTTGGTTCTGCCTTTATGCTGCTGCTGATTTTTTGGTCGGCTGGCCTGAACAATCTGGCGGTAATCTACCTTATTTAAATTTACATTTTCTGCCAGCTGTAATTCGCCACCAGATAAATTGTGTAAATCTTTGATGATGGTTTCATCGGCTACATTATCTTTATTCCAGGTAACATAGGCCATTTTCATAAAATTAGCAATGGCCTCAACCATTTGCTGTTTGCGTTCAGGCTCAATAATTTCTTTGGCCTTATTAATCATAATCTCTACCGTTTTGCCATAATGTTTAAACTTAATACGCTGTTGCGGATAAGCTAAAGGCTTAGGTTTATAATGGATGGCATCCGGAGAAGGTTTAGGATAAGGAGAATCTACATCAATTTTAAAATCAGAAATGATATGTAAATGATCCCATAATTTATGTTTAAAATCGGCCACATCACGTAAATGCGGATTCAGAAAGCCCATCAAATCAATCACTACCTGGGCGTATTTATTACGTTCATCCTTAGTAGGCAAATCACAGATAAAGCCTACCATATTCTGAACATTACGTCCATATTCTGATAGAATCAGTTTTTTTCGGGTACTGTTATAATCAAAGGTCATATTTATTAAAAAATATCAGGAATTCAATTCCGGAAGCTTTAAGGGATTTTCAGCGGTAGTATGAAATGCTCAGCTGTTAAATTAAACAAAATAGGCCCGGCTGACTTACCGCCAAGTCTGTAAATATAAGCAAAAAATTTAGTGCTGGAACGGCCATGCCAAATTCCTAATTGATTTTTGGAAGACCATCACAAATATTTGGGCATCTTGGTTTTAATCTGTAGTTTATTTTATTAAAAAAAAGGCATAAATATATAATTAAGCTGTTTTTAACCAAAAAATCATTAGTCAACCGTCGC
>CAZFAE010000035.1:4941-21371 GCA_964516035.1 uncultured Sphingobacterium sp. | reverse complement strand
GCTTCACAAAACGTAGATTTTTTATGGAATGGCTATGTAAATTTAGGCAATACCTTTAGCGGCATGGGCGCAGGTTTTACCCTTAGAATTGGCAAACTCAATCAGCTTTTTCAGAGCAGCTATACCCGCAGCGTAATTAGCAAACAAGCCAGCACCACTAAATTAAACGAAACCGAATTGTTTCTATTTACCCGGCCGCAAATAGATTTAGTGGTTTACGATGCCAGCGTTTCGGGTGGTTTATTCAGAAAAAACAAAGGTCCCATTACTTTTGATTCGAGACCATTAGTAGCCAGTCAGGAATTGGGCATCATGTATTCTAAAAAAAGATTTGGAGCACAGGTTTCTTACACTTTTAAGACTCCAGAAATAAAAGGAAGTAAAGAAACTCACCGCTATGGCACGGTGAGTACTTTTTTCCGATTTAACTAATCAAGGCCGGAGGCTTATTTAACCCATTTTTATCTGCCTGATGCCGGCATAATAAATCCCTATCGCAAATAAACCATTTTTAACTATGTTGCACACATTATGAAAGCTCCAGGACATGATGGCTATTTCGTCAGATTCATTTTTCAAGATATAATCAAAGGTTGCAAAGAGATATAGATTCATCCCGAAATAAAACAATACCGCCATATTGACCCATAAAACCAGAGATGAATATTGCTCATCTGTAGGCAAATTGTTATACATCTCTAAATAAAAAACAATGGAGTATGAAACCAAAATTATATTACCGATAAATCGTGGCCAATTTTGGAATTCAGTAAATGGCGTTATATACAGGGCATTTATAAAAACAACCGCTGTGAATACCATTAATCCCATGTAAACGAGCAACTTATTCTTTTTAAACAGGGAAATATAAATATAGCTAACAGCACAAAACTGAAAAATAAAATAGATATTACTAAGCAAGATATTAGACCCGTCTAATTTGATAGCTAGGTAACCCAGTAAGTCAAAAAGGGCATTTATAAAAAGTAATAATACAAGCCTATTCAGTACTTGATTTCTACTAAAATCTGACTTCTTTTTGAAATAGTAATACATCGGTATCAATACCGAAAAATATGAACCATACAATAGCAGTTTTAATATTATCGGCATGTCTTTTTATTTTAAAGTGTATTAATCAATTTATTATTGAGCAAGCGGGCATACTGGTGGGCATACCGCAGAATCATCCTCGTAACGCAGCAAAGTACTACCCTGCATATTCACATCCTGATAATTAAGGGATGCGTTCGCCAATAATAATTGTGGTTTTTTTGAATCGTCTAGAGCAGAAATTGCTTTGATTTTTGTACAATTTGTGGTGTTAAAAAGTCGGTCGAAGGTATTGCTTCCAAAAAAACGGGCATCTATTTCGCCCGGATCGTTGGCTATCCATTTTTGGGCCATTTCCCAATTAATTGACCCCACAGATGTATTAATTGTTGCAGTTTTCATTAAGTAACCCTTGCTACTTACACCTATTGGTAACAGATGTGCTTGTTGATTTTCATCTATGGCAAAATACAGGCAAATACCCACACAAGACGGGTTGCTTAAAATGGCCTGCAAATCTTTTACCGCCATCACATATTCTTTGCCCATTCCGCGGTTTAGTTTTTTAAAATTCTCAATCCATTTATTGCCTGTGGCTACTTCAATAGGTGCCCCGGTTGTTTTTTTAAATGGATTGGTATCGGCAATTTGTGCCGAACTTAGGTTAGTATTTTGAATACTTTCTGTAGTCTGCAAATCGTCTGAGATGCCAAACTGCTGTTTAGTGCAAGAATGGAATACAATCAAAAACAAAGCGAACATTGCGGCAAATGGAAGTCCATTTTTTAGTAAGGTCTGTTTCATACTACTTTTTTTAAAGGTTTATCATTAAACATGTTTTACCCTTATACGTAGAAACCATCCTTCCGGTTACAAAAATTTTCATTTTTTTTTCAAATCGCTCCTTATTAAGCTGCAATAGCTTTATAAACGCTGTTTTAGCCATTATCAAGCATTCGATCAAATAGCAAAGTTTTTTATTGCTATATTCATATGTTAAAACACCAAATTATTCCCCAAATACACCCAAACGAATGAAATGGAGCGCTTTTTTCGTGGTATTGATTACATTTTTATGCGGTTTTGCCTCCCTTTGGGCACAAGAATTTAGCAAAGAATTTGGCTTTAAAAGTGATAATGACGCTTATTTGGCCAATAAACAGGATAGGTATTACACCAATGGTTTGTTTATCAGCTATCGTGCTGCAGCCAATCAAAGCGAGTTGAAATCGGGGCTAAATAAAAAAATCTACCAATTAGAAATCGGACAAAAAATATACAATGCTCGGTCGGGTTTTATATCCGATACCCGATATATAGACCGGCCAATTGCTGCCTATTTATACTTGGGTGGCAGCATGCAATGGCTCTACGATTCTGAAAACAGTTTAACAGCCGGCATTCAGGTCGGGACTATTGGACCGGCTGCTTTGGGCAGACAGGCTCAAGAATTTATTCACCGAATTACAGGTTTATACACGCCCAAAGGCTGGGAATACCAGTTGAATAATGAAATGGGGCTCAACATGAATGTAGCCTATAACCATTTTTTACGGCGCTCTCCTTCTCAGAAACTGGATATTTTGCTTAATTCTTATGCCAACATAGGAAATACCTTTACCGGCATGGGCTTGGGTTTTACACTCAGAGCGGGCAAAATGAATCCGTTTCTGAATACAGCTTATAACCGGACTCGTATTGGTAAAGGTGCTTCGGGTAATGGGCTAAAAAAATCGGAATTATTTTTCTTTGCCAAACCACAACTGGATTTAATTATTTATGATGCCACGGTGCAGGGTGGTTTATTTAACAAAAATAAAGACGCAATTACTTTTGAAGCAAAACCCTGGGTTTTGAGTCAGGAATTGGGTTTAATGTTTTCTAAAAACAGGTTTAGTGCCCAGTTTTCATATATTTTAAAAACTCCTGAGATTAAAAGTGTGGCTAAATCGCATCGATATGGTTCTATTAGTACCTATTACCAGTTCAAATAGTGTCTAATTTTAAAAACTTTATTCGTTATTGCCGTCAAACTATAACTTTGTGCCTCCATGAGTTCAAATATTGTGATTGCCATTGATGGCTATTCTTCTTGCGGTAAAAGCACTTTAGCCAAAGCACTAGCCAAAAAATTGCATTTTGTTTATGTTGATAGCGGCGCCATGTACCGGGCCGTAACCATCTATTTTCTACGTAATAAGGTAGATATTACTAATCCAGAAGCCGTTACAACTGCTTTAGCTGACATTCATTTGAATTTCCATTCTAGAGATTACCAAACGCACATTACCTTGAATGATGAGGAAGTATCTGAAGAAATACGGGAAATGAGTGTTTCTGAGCAGGTAAGTGCGGTAAGTGCCATTAAAGAAGTGAGAACCGAAATGGTAAAACAGCAGCAGCGGATGGGTAAATCTAAGAACATTGTGATGGATGGCCGCGATATTGGTACCACGGTTTTTCCGGAGGCTACGCTCAAATTTTTTATGACCGCCGACCCTAAAGTTAGAGCCGAACGCCGTTATAAAGAAATGCTGGCTAATGGTGCCAAAATTACTTTGGAAGAGGTTTTTGAAAACCTGGCGCACCGCGATTATTCTGATACTACCCGTAAAGAAAGTCCTCTAATACGAGCAGAGGATGCCATTATTTTAGATAATACCGATTTAACGCCTCAAGAACAATTAGACTTTGCGTTGGAGCAGGTAAAGCCTTTCCTGAAAAATTAATCCATAAAATCTGGTGCTAGAGGCGGTTCTGGCTCTCTTTCGTACTGCTGTTCATCTGGTGGCGTATCTAAAATTCCTTTTTGTTCGCCTTCGCCGGCTTTAAATGGGTCTGGTCCAGGTTTCTGCTTTTGGTTTGGATCGTCCAATTCAGCCTGTATTTCATCTGGCTGTTTTAAATTGTTATTATTTTTCATTTGATTTTATTTTAGGATAGAAACACCAATTATTTTAAAAGGTGTGGCTTTTGATTAAATAAAAAACGTATAGCGGTAAGCGGAAAGCGTTTGGGCTGTTCTTAGTATTAAGTAATAAATGGTTAAAACCATTTTGATTTTGTTATTACGATTATAGCCCACGATTTAAATCGTGGGCTATGTTTTAGCGAAATTTTGAAAATGATTTTAATCATTTATATAGTTTAAATTACACTAAATAGCGTATTGTAAACCCGATTGCAGCGGCAGCCCCCGCCTAAGCGGGGCTATAGCGTAAAGCGGGTCTGGCTTGAAGTATTGCACAGCAATTGGTTTTCTAAAACGGAGATAGGCTATTGAGTATGACCACTAAAGGGCGAAAATAATAGCTGATTTTATTTTGTTTGGCAATGTATTTGTCTACCTTTGCAGTCCTGATTAAAAATTGGGAAAAAGGAGACAAATTAATTAATGGCCAAAAAACAACAAGCAGAAAAAGAGTTAGAAGCTAAAACAGCTGAACTCGGCACGGACACCGTAGAGGTGAAAGAAACAGAAATCATTGAATCTGAAGCAGATTCTTTGTCTATCGAGGAGATTAAATCTACCACGATGGTTACCCCTTCCGGTGATTTTGACTGGGATGCGGATGACAAAGGTTTTGGTACGTACACCACCGCCGAACGCGAAAAGCTGGAAGCGATGTACTCTGGAACTTTTAATTCTATTACTACCGGCGAAATTATTGCAGGTATAGTAGTTTCTATCAATAACAAAGATGTGGTATTGAACGTAGGTTTTAAATCTGACGGTTTGGTATCTCTTTCTGAGTTTCGCGACACGCCTGAACTGAAAGTTGGCGATAGCGTTGATGTTTTTGTTGAATCGCAGGAAGATGCTAACGGACAGTTGGTACTTTCTCGTAAACGTGCAAAAACTCAAAAATCATGGGAAACCATTAATGCAGCTCTTGAAAACGACATTATCATTAATGGTTATGTGAAGAGCCGTACTAAAGGTGGTTTAATTGTGGATATTATGGGTGTTGAGGCTTTCTTGCCTGGTTCTCAGATTGACATTAAGCCTATTCGCGACTACGATATTTACGTAGGCAAAACCATGGAGTTTAAAGTTGTTAAAATCAACCACGAGTTTAAAAACGTGGTAGTATCTCACAAGGTATTGATTGAAGACGATTTAGAAAGCCAAAAAGTTGAAATCGTTTCTAAACTTGAAAAAGGACAGGTACTTGAAGGTACTGTTAAGAACATTACCGATTTCGGTGTGTTTATTGATTTAGGTGGTGTAGACGGTTTATTACACATTACTGATATATCTTGGGGCCGCATAGAGCATCCACGTGAAGTATTAGCATTAGATCAGAAAATCAACGTAGTTGTTTTAGATTTTGATGATGATAAAAAACGTATTGCATTAGGCTTGAAGCAATTAACTTCTCATCCTTGGGAAGCATTAGATACAAACCTGGAAATTGGTTCGAAAGTAAAAGGTAAAATTGTTACCGTTGCTGATTATGGCGCTTTCTTAGAAATTGTACCAGGTGTTGAAGGTTTAATCCACGTTTCAGAAATGTCTTGGTCTCAGAACTTACGTAACCCTCAAGATTTCTTGAAAGTGGGTGATGAAGTGGAGGCTCAGGTATTAACTTTAGATCGCAACGATCGTAAGATGAGCTTGGGTATTAAACAATTAACTCCAGATCCTTGGAAAAACTTAGCAGCTCGTTTCCCAGTTGGAACCAAGCAAACTGCTGTAGTTAAAAACATGACCAACTTTGGTGTGTTTGTAGAATTGGAAGATGGAATTGATGGTTTAATCCACATCTCTGATTTATCTTGGTCTAAAAAAGTAAATCACCCTAATGAATTTACCAAAGTTGGTGAGAAATTAGAAGTGATCGTTTTAGAACTAGACGAAGAAAACCGCAAATTAAGCCTAGGTCACAAGCAATTAGAAGAAAACCCTTGGGAAACTTTCGAAACCGTATTCACCATGGATTCTATCCACCAGGGTACTGTATTAAAAGTAACCGACAAAGGTGCTATCATTGCTTTACCTTACGGTGTAGAAGGCTTCTGCCCTACCAAACACCAGGCTAAAGAAGATGGTTCTGTTGTTAAAGCCGATGAAACTGCAGATTTCAGAATCATTGAGTTTAACAAAGATTCTAAGCGTATCGTTGTTTCTCATGCCCGCATTTGGGAAGAGGCTAAAGCTGACGAGCGTAGAGAAGAAAACAACCAGAAGAAGAAAGATGCAAAAGCATCTCAAACCGCTGTTAAAAAAGTAAAAGACTCTGTTGAGAAATCTACTTTAGGCGATTTGGGTGTTTTAGCTCAACTAAAAGCCAGCATGGAAGGCGCAGAAACTAAAACTGCCGCTAAAGCCAAAAAAGCTAAAGATGAAGCATCTGAAACTACTGAAGGAGCTGAGTAATTAGCCTTCTTTATAAATTTGAAAGCCCCGACAGCAATGTTCGGGGCTTTTTTATGGCCAAACATAGCCCACGGTTTAAACCGTGGGCTATGTTTTAAATATTTTTCCTATTTTTATCCCAATCTAAAGCATGATGCAAAACCTAACGTTGCTTAACGGTCAGAAATTTCAAATAACCATTCAACGGCTTTGTCATCAATTAATTGAAAACCACAACGATTTTTCCGAAACTGTCATCATCGGCATACAGCCCCGGGGTATTTATTTAGCCCAGCGTATTAGCGATGAATTACAGCGTTTGCTGCCAAAAGCCAACATCGCAAAAGGCAACCTCGATATCACCTTTTTTAGAGACGATATACGCACCAACAAAGATTTGCCACAGGCCAGCAGTACCGAAATCAACTTCCCGATAGAAGGTAAAAATGTAGTTTTGGTAGATGATGTATTGTGGACCGGAAGAACCATCCGAGCCGCTTTAGATGCACTTTTGGCCTTCGGCCGACCAAAAAAAGTAGAATTATTGGTTCTGGTAGACCGCCGTTTTTCGCGTCACCTGCCTATAGAACCCGATTATATTGGCATTCAGGTAGATTCTGTAGACTCGCAAAAAGTTATTGTAAGCTGGAAAGAAACCGATAGCCAGGATCAAATAACCTTATTATCCGAAAAATAACATGGCAGACCAACATCCAAAACTCAGCACCAAACATCTCCTCGGAATTAAAGATTTAAGTACCGAGGATATTCAGCTGATTTTTGAAACTGCCGATAATTTCAAGGACGTAATTAACCGTCCGATAAAAAAGGTACCTTCCTTACGGGATGTAACCATTGCCAATATCTTTTTCGAAAATTCTACCCGAACCAAACTATCATTTGAATTGGCCGAAAAACGCCTTTCGGCAGATACCATCAGTTTTGCGGCTTCATCATCATCGGTAAGCAAAGGAGAAACGCTCATTGATACGGTAAACAATATTCTGGCCATGAAAGTGGATATGGTGGTGATGCGCCATCCGCATGCCGGAGCCGGTGTGTTTTTGAGTAAACACGTCAATGCGCAAATTATCAATGCCGGCGATGGTGCCCACGAACACCCCACCCAGGCATTATTAGATGCATTTTCCATCCGCCAAAAATTTGGCGATGTGCAAGGCAAAAAAGTAGCCATAATTGGCGATATTTTACACTCAAGAGTAGCCCTGTCAAACATCCTGTGCCTGCAAAAACTAGGTGCCGAAGTGATGGTTTGCGGCCCAACTACCCTTATTCCAAAATACATTGGCACATTGGGTGTAAAAGTAGAACACGACCTTTTAAAAGCACTCAATTGGTGCGATGTAGCCAATATGCTCCGCATTCAACTCGAACGTCAGGATATTCGCTTCTTCCCTACTTTAAGGGAATACAGCATGATGTATGGCCTCAATAAACAAATCCTCGATTCGCTGGATAAAGAAATTGTGATTATGCACCCCGGACCTATTAACCGTGGCGTAGAAATTACCAGCGATGTAGCCGACAGCAAGCAATCTATCATTCTAGAACAGGTAGAAAACGGCGTAGCCATTCGCATGGCTGTTTTATATCTCCTGGCCGGACATCGGGCATAAAATCTTTCCTTTTTAAAAACTCCTATACTAAAATAGGGCTTGCCTCGTTTTTTAGCCGTGGCTAAAACTGCAAACTCCATCACTATTCTTGATGAAAACATCATGAATAAAATCTATCTCATCCGGGAGCAAAAAGTAATGCTGGATGAAGATTTGGCAGAATTATACGGCGTACTTACCAAGCGATTAAACGAGCAGGTAGCCAGAAACCCCGATAGATTTCCAGAAGATTTTATGTTTAGGCTTACAGCCGAAGAGTTTTCAATCTTGAAGTCGCAAATTGCGACTTCAAGATGGGGTGGCCGAAGAAAGCTACCCTATGCGTTTACCGAACATGGCGTTTTAATGCTATCCAGCGTATTAAGCAGCAAACAAGCGGTGAATGTAAACATCCAGATTATGCGAATTTATACCCGCATTCGCGAAATGCTTTTGGCGCATAAAGACGTTTTTATAAGAGTAGAACAGGTAGAAAAATTGATGCTGAAACAAGACCAAAAAATAGAGTTATTGTTCACCTATCTGAGCAAATTTATTGAGAAAGAAGACACCGAGCGTACCCCCATCGGCTTTAAGCGCACAAAAGAATAAATAGCCTCCAATTATCTTTTGTGGATAATTATTTCGTTACATCAGCATCTGAAAACAAACTTTTCCTTAAAATTGTGATTATCCACACATGTTAATTTCTAAATGGCTTAGAGGTGGCCGAATAGAACTAACTTAGTTTAAATTCAGATACAAGCACATGATGAAACTCAATAAAATTGCCATACTCTTATTAAGTTTAATTTCCACCGTATCATTTGCGCAACAAACCACTTGGTTAGCCTTCAATCAATCTTACAACAAGGGATTAGAATTACTAACAAAGGAGCGTTATGTGGCTGCTGCAGAACAATTTAGAAGAATAGAGCAAATCAGAATACAAGCTGATAGCCAGCAGCCAGAACAAGAAAAAATCAGTTTAATCAAAGAAAACGCCTTGTATTATCAGGCCTTATGTGCTCTGGAATTAAACAATAGCGATACAGAAAACTTATTTCTAAAATTCGTGAGCCTCTATCCCGAAAATGTAAATACCCAAATGGCGTTTTACCACATGGGGCGATTTTATTTCGGGCAAAAAAACTATCCCAAAACCATTGAGTGGCTTAAAAAAACAGACCCTTCTGGTTTCGACAACAAAACAAGCAAAGAATATCGTTTTAAACTGGCCTACGCCTATTTTGAAACTAAAGACTACGCTTCGGCAGAGCCTTTGTTCGGGAAATTAAAAAATGAGCAGAGTAATTATACTGAAGCTGCTATTTATTACTACGCCTATATCAGTTATTTAAATGCAGACTACACCACTGCTTTAAAAGATTTTGAAAAACTTAAAGGCTCTAAAACATACGAAGCAAGCTATCCTTATTATATTTCGGCCTTATATTTTTTGGATAAACGCTATGATGATGTCATCAGCTATGCTATTCCAAACCTGAAGACCATTCAGGCGAAATACGAAATAGAAATGCTCAGAATTATTGCAGCCTCGTATTTTGCCAAAGCAGATTATTCAAATGCGGGCGGCTATTATCAGCAGTTTCAGGATAAAGATGGCAGAAACACACAAAACAGCCAGGACAGCTACCAAATTGGGTATACTGCTTTCCAATTAAAAAATTATAAAAAAGCAATTGAAGAATTAGAGACACTGGAAAGTCCGGATGAATTTTACCAAAGTGGCATGATTACTCTGGGCGAATCTTTCTTGAAATCTGGAAATAAACAGGCCGCCAGAAATGCGTTTTTCAAAGCTTCTAAACTAAATTTCGATAAAGACCTTCAGGAAGAAGGAGCTTTCAATTATGCTAAACTGTCTTTCGAACTGGAGTTCCATCAGGTTGCTTTAGATGCCGCACAAGAATTTATCAGCAATTACAGTCGGTCTAAAAGAATCAATGAAGCCAAAACGCTTTTAGGTGAAATTTTACTGAGCACAAAAAATTACAAAGATGCCATAGACATCCTGGAAAGTATCCCCAATAAAAACAAAGAGGCCCAGGAAGTTTACCAGCGGGTAACCTATTACCGCGGCTTGGAATTCTACAATGAAAGGGCCTTCCAGAATGCGATCTCTGCATTTATGCGCTCCAATAAATCGGCAATTGATGAGGAAATTGCGGCATTGTCTACCTATTGGATGGGCGAAGCAATGTTTGAAGTGCGTAAGTACGGCGAGGCTATTGAAAAGTTTCAAAGCTTTTTAACCATGCCTGCAGCCCGTAAAACCAATTTATACAATTACGCAAACTATGCATTGGGTTACGCTTATTTTGAAGACGAAAATTATTACAAAGCCACCAACTACTTAGAAACTTTTCTTCGCGGTAAAGAGATTGATGCAAATACCTTTGCCGATGCCACGCTACGTTTAGCCGATGCCTATTTTGTGCTCAAAAACTACAGCAGTGCATTAAGTAATTACAACAAAATAATTACCAATGCTGCTTCTGGAGAAGATTATGCACTATTTCAACGCGGTATGATTCAAGGTTTGCAAAGCGAGAATGATGCTAAAATTGCTACCCATCAGTCATTATTGCAGCAATTCCCTAATTCTAATTATGGCGACGATGCCGGCTTTGAGATTGCCAACACCTATTTCATTAAAGGCGACTTTGAAAAGGCTAAAGCAGATTTAACTGCATTAATGGAAAAATATCCACGCAGCAGTTATGTCCCCAGGGCTTTGGTAACCATCGGCTTGGTGCAATACAACCAGGATAATGATACTGCCGCTCTGGAAACATTTAAAAAAGTAGTGAGTGATTATCCGGTAACCGATGAGGCCAAACAGGCGCTAGAATCAATCAAAAATATTTACCTCGATAAATCGGATGCAGATGGCTACCTAGCTTATGCAAACACCACCAATATTGGCAACCTGAGTTTGGCAGAACAGGATAACTTGACATTCCAGGCAGCAAATAACCGTTTTGTAAATGGCGATTTCTCTGGAACAGTTGACGCCATTTACGCCTACTTTGATAAATTTCCGAAAGCCATACACACCAAGCAGGCCAAGTTTATTAGGGCAGAAAGTTTGGTAAAATTAGGCAAGCCAGATAGCGCCATTCCTGATTATGAGTTCATTTTAAACGATTGGACCAGCGATTATACCGAGAAAGCACTCATCAGCATTGCTAAAATCTATCTAAATCAGAAAAAATACAACGAAGCCATCGTTCACCTTAAAAAGCTTGAACTTACTTCAGAATATAAAACCAATTATGGTTTTGCGGTAAATAATCTAATGGAATCTTACGCCAATCTGGGTGTGCCCGATGAAACCCTTAAATATGCCGAACTGGTCAGGAATTTTGAAAAAGCGTCTGACGAAGACAAACTAAGAGCCGCCTTGTATGCCGGAAAAGCCTACCGTTTAAAATCTGATTTAGTAACGGCCTTCAAAAGCTTTAAAGAAGTAAGTGATAAATCCAGCACAATTGCTGCTGCCGAGGCACGTTACCAGATGGCAGACATCCAGTTTACACAGGGCGACTTTAAGGCATCTCAGCAAACTGCTTTTGATTTAATTAATAATCTGCCCTCTTACGATTATTGGGTAGCCAAGAGTTTCATTTTACTGGCCGATAATTATTTGGCTTTAAAGGATGAATTTCAGGCAAAAAGCACCCTGCAAAGCTTGCTGGATAACTATACCGCAACCGACGACATCATTCCTACAGTCAAAGAAAAGTTGGACACTCTGAATAAAAAGAACTAAATATGAAACTGAAATATCCATTATCCGTTTTCATTCCGGCAATAGCATTAATTTTTAGCACTGGTTCATCATTTGCGCAAGACACTAAAACCACGGAGCCTAAAACAGAACCGGCCAAATCTACTATGGCCGAAGAAATAGAAGTGGTTCGTCCTTATAAACCCGTTTTAGCCAATGCGGCCAAGGTACGTCGGAACCCTGATTTAAACGATACCAAGCCATTTAGAAGAGTATTAATTTACGATATACTCGACAAAAAACTGGAACTAAATACCGATATCCGCCAATTACAGTACCAGCAATTATCGATACCTGATCCAAGTCCAATCCAAAACAATTATGCCAAACTGGGTTTAGGTAACTTAAGAACTGGGCTGGGCGAATTATATATCAACACCGGCAGAGACGAAGCCTTGCAAGCCGGATTTTTCGCAAAACACATCGCTCAAAAAGGGGTACAGAATTATCAGCAATTCTCTAAACAGGAATTTGGCCTTTTCGGTAAAAACATGGGCTCAAAACATACCCTAAGTGGTAAAGCCGATTTTAAACGACTGGGTACCTATTTCTATGGCGGCAATCCGGTAGCATTGGTAGATGTTCCACAGAAACAGCAATTACAAGAAATAAAATTAGAAGGAGAACTGGCAAGTCATTACAACAATACGCCGCAAGAATGGACCTATGCTCTAAAAGCCCAAGCCGCCTTATTTAAAAATAAAATAAAAGCACAGGAAAACTCCATTATTTTAAGTGCATTTGCACATAAAAATGGGGCTAATCAATTCAATTTCGGACTTAACACCTCCGCAGATTTCACCCAAATTAAACAGCAAACTACCACTTCAGGAAACAATTTATTAAGGGTAAACCCCTACGCTCAGTACCAGGGAGAAGGTTTTAAATTGAAGCTCGGGATGAATATTGTTCAGGAATTTGGCATTTCCGACCGTTTAAACCTGCTTCCTGCCTTAAGTATAGAAGCTCCTGTTTCACCAAATCAGGTAAGTTTATTTGCAGGCCTTAGCGGCGATATTCAAAAAACCTCTTTAAATGAATTATCCTTCCAAAATCCATTTTTAAGCCAAAATATCAATATTAAAAATGCGCTTGAAAAATCTAATATTTATGCAGGGTTAAAAGGCACATTGAGTACTGCTGTAGGCTTTAAGGTGCAGGCCTATTTTAAAAATATCGACCAAATGCCTCTGTTCGTAAATTCAGGTACTAACTTATCGCAATTTGAAGTAATTTACGATGCCGGAAAAAGCAAAGTAACAGGCTTTGAAGCCGAAGTGAATATCAAAGCCTCAGATGTTTTCGAATGGAGCACAAAAATCCAAACTGCAAATTATAAACTAGCCTCAGAAGCACAAGCCTGGTTTAAACCAGAACTGAGATTAGAAACACAAGCCCGTGCCCAAGTGAATAAAAGCCTCGAATTAACAGCCTCATTGGTGTTTAATGGCGAAACTTATGGCAAAATATCAAACGCTGCACCAGAAAATCAGGCTGTAAAAATTAAAAGTTTCATGGATTTAAGTGCGGGCGGCCAATACACCCTGAAAAAGAAATGGGGAGTATTTCTACAGGCTAATAACATTCTGGGGACTGCTTACCAGCAATATCTGTACTACCCTAATTTAGGATTCCAGATTTTTGGAGGAATTAACTACTCTTTCTAATGTTTATTTTGGCTTTCTATAATTAAGGGTTAAATTTACCCCAATGGATATCAGCCGTTATTTAGCAGCATTAATTAAAGCGAATAGGGAATTAATTGTTCCTGGACTGGGTACTTTTCACAAAGAACAGTTTCCGGCAAGATATGATGCTACCAGCGGCACTTTCCTACCGCCTGTTGAACATATCGCTTTTAATACTGATTTTACCGAAGACAACACCCTTCTAAATCATATCATTCAGGCTGAGCAGGCAGATAAAAAGTCGGCCAAAGATTTTTTGGATGAGTACATCAACAATCTGAAAGACTTACTAAACACTACCGAATTCATCAAAATCGACACCCTAGGCACTTTTGAAAAATCAGGAAATAGCTTCCTGTTCGAGGCAGATGAAACCTTAAAAGGCTATAATCCGTTTTTCGGACTTAAAGCACAGCAAGATACTGCAGCAATCAGTAATAACACAGACCAAACAGACGCTGAGATAGAAGAACTAGACGAAGAAGAATCAAAAAAAGGTCTCGGTAAAAAAATCGCGATAGCTGTATTAATTATTTTGCTGGGCACTTTGGCCGCAATACAAATACTCAACCCCCAACTATTAAGCGCTTTATGGAAAACCAGCCCAGCCAAGCAGCCAATACCTCCACCTGTTATTGAGCAAAATATGCCAACAGCAACAGATAGCACGTTGTTGGCAGATACTATCCAAAGTAAAACTAATATTGATACCACAGCTGTTCAGCCTCCGGTAAGTCCAGATATGATCACCTATGAAATTATCATAGCCGCCTTTGGCAAACGCTCTGAAGCAAACGACTTCATTAAACAATTACAAAACAGGGGTGTAACCGCTCATGCTTTACCTAACAGAACAAAAGAATACATCAAAATTAGTGTAGGCACATTTACAGACCGGCAATTGGCCGATACCGAACTTAAACGGATACAAACCGAATTAAGTAAAGGTGCCTGGATTTATAAAGTTAAACCCGTAAAACAAAAAGATAATGTTTCTACTCCAAATTGATACCATCAATCAGGCTGTTGCCGATAGCACAGCACAAGCCGTTCAAACAGCAGCAGCAGCGCAAGAATTAAGATTCATCGATTTACTTTTTAAGGGTGGATGGGTAATGTTACCGCTAGTACTCCTATTCTTTTTGGGCCTGGTTATTTTCATAGAAAGATACCTGACCATTCGTAAAGCTTCACGCGATGAAACCAACCTGATGCAGCAGGTTAAGCAAAGCATTACCTCTGGTAAACTCGATTCTGCCATTGCCATTTGCCGTACCAGCAACAGTGCTTTGGGTCGCATGTTACAAAAAGGGCTTTTACGTATTGGCCGCCCCATTAAAGATATTGAGGGCGCCATCGAAAACGTGGGTAAACTCGAAGTTTCTAAATTGGAAAAAAACATCAGTATTTTAGGCATTGTGGCCGGTATTGCACCAATGCTTGGCTTCGTGGGCACCATTTCGGGTGTAATCCGAATTTTCTATAACATCTCTTTAACAGACAACATCAGCATGGGCGTAATTGCCGGTGGTTTATACGAGAAAATGATTACCTCTGCAACCGGTTTAATGATTGGTATTCTGGCCTATGTAGCTTACCACGTGTTAAACATCATGGTAGACCGTGTGATTTTAAAAATGGAAACAGATGCGGTTGAGTTTATCGACTTATTAGAAGAACCAGGACAATGAATTTAAGAGGCAAAAGAAAACGGGCCGGCGCCGAAGTACACGCTTCAGCCATGAACGACATCATGTTTTTCTTGCTGTTGTTCTTCCTGATAGCGTCAACGGTAACCAATCCTAATATTATTAAATTGATGCTGCCGCGATCTGATTCCGGCCAGTCGGTTTCTAAAAAAACCATTACCGTTTCGGTAACCAAAGATTTAGAATACTTTGTAGATAAGCAGCAGGTAAATGTTGATCAGCTTATGCCCAAACTGCAAAGCTTTCAGGGCACTGCTCAGGAATTAACCATCGTTTTATATGTAGACCGTACCGTGGCCATAGAAAATGTAGTAAATGTGATGGATATTGCCAATAAATTGAAAATTAAACTGGTTTTAGCTACAGAACCAAAATCTTAATATGGCCTACCGCGAAGAAAATAACTATCCAAAAGCTTTTGCAATTTCTGCAGCAGCCATGGGCATTTTATTGCTCATTAGTTATTTGATTGTGTTTGGTAACATGAAAATGGAAGAAGTGGGTACCGGCGGATTTGTGGTGAATTACGGCACTTCAGAAACCGGTATGGGCGATGATTACATGAGTATCGACGAACCTTCGGTAGACCCCAATGCCAACGGTGCACAACCGGATAACATCAATAAAAACATCAGTCAAGACCGCTCCGCTCAAAGCAGCGACAAATCGGTTATTACCCAAGACATGGAAGATGCGCCCGAAATTAGTTCTAAAAACAAAAGCAACAGCAGTACACCAACTACCGCTACCGATATCAAAGAATCAAAACCAGCTGTAAACCAGAATGCCCTGTACAAAGGCGCTAAAAATGCGGGTACAGGAAAAGGAGATGGAACCGGAACAACGCCGGGCAATCAGGGAAGTAAAAACGGCGACCCTCTTTCTCCTAATTATGGCGAAGGAGGTTCTGGCTTTGGGGGCGTAAGTTTATCGCTGGCCAACAGACGATTTGTAAGTATTCCCCGAATTGAAGATGACGGCCAAAGTGCCGGTCGTATTGCGGTAGAAATTAGGGTAGATAAAACCGGAACCGTAGTTTTTGCACGTGCAGGCGCTAAAGGCACTACCCTATCCGATTTAAGCTTATGGCGCAAATGCGAGCGGGCAGTTACCGGCGCCAGGCTCAACCAATTAGAAAGTGCCCCCGATGTACAAATTGGGGTGGTGATCTTTAATTTTAAGGTAAAATAA
>CAZFAE010000035.1:0-4841 GCA_964516035.1 uncultured Sphingobacterium sp. | reverse complement strand
AAGTGCCCCCGATGTACAAATTGGGGTGGTGATCTTTAATTTTAAGGTAAAATAACCAGATTTTTTGGTGGCACGACTCAAAGTCGTGCCACCACTATTCCTAATCCGTCATTTCGACGAATGCAATGAGGAGAAATCTCTAAGCGAAAACAAATGAGATTTCTCTCCCGCACATGCGGGATCGAAATGACGAACTTCTTTAGTTAAAATTGATATGCCATTCCAAACCTATACCGAAACCCTCAATTATCTTTACGCTAAACTGCCCATGTTTACCCGTATTGGGGCAGCGGCTTTAAAAAACGATTTGAGCAATACCCTCAAGCTTTGCAAACATCTCCAAAATCCGGAAAACAAATTTAAATCTATACACATTGGCGGCACCAATGGCAAGGGCTCTACCTCGCACATGCTGGCAGCCATTTTACAAACTGCCGGATACAAAACCGGTTTATACACCTCACCACATCTTAAAGATTTTAGAGAGCGCATCCGTATAAACGGAAAAATGATTGCCGAGCAAACGGTGATTGATTTCATGAACCGTAACCAGATAATTTTAGAAGAAATACAACCCTCTTTTTTTGAAGCCACCGTAGGCATGGCTTTTGAATACTTTGCCAAAGAGCAAGTTGATATTGCACTCATCGAGGTAGGTTTAGGAGGCCGGCTGGATTCCACAAATGTGATTCATCCTTTACTTTCTATAATTACCAATATTAGCCTGGACCACACCAACTTATTAGGTAATACCTTAAGCGAAATTGCAGGCGAAAAAGCGGGAATTATCAAGCCTGGCGTCCCGGTAATCATCGGCGAAAGCCACCCGGAAACCCAAGCGGTTTTTGAACAAAAAGCTGCAGAAACACCATCCCCTATTGCTTTTGCCTCCGGCAATTGGGATATCAAAATTTTAAGTAAAAGCGATTTGCTTCACCTTGAAGTTTACCATAAAATTAGCGGTACAAAATTAGATTTAGCCTTAGACCTCACCGGTTCTTATCAAATCAAAAACTTACCCGCCACTTTATCGGCAGTAGATGAATTAAGAAAACAGGGCTTTATTATTTCTGATGCACATGTACAATCGGCCTTAAAAAATGTGAAGCAGCTTACCGGATTACTGGGCCGCTGGCAAACCTTACAAACAGTGCCATTGGTTATTTGCGATACCGGACATAATGAAGCGGGAATTAGCGAAGTGCTAAAAAACATCGCGGCTACACCGCATGAAAATTTACATTTCGTTTTGGGGATGGTAAAGGATAAAGACATTTCTAAAATCCTGAGACTGCTGCCTAAGGTTGCACAATATTACTTCTGCCAGCCGGATATTGAACGAGCCAAACCGGTAGCTGAACTGGCGCAGGAGGCACAGGCAATTGGTTTAAGCGGAAAATCATTTACTTCTGTGAAAGAAGCTTATCAGGCAGCCCTAAAACAAGCTGCCCCCAATGATTTAATCTTCATTGGAGGCAGCACATTCGTTGTAGCAGAAGTAGTTTAAGCTATCTTCTTTTTATCGTCAGACCGTTTCCAGATATAATATACCGGCAAGCCCAACAAAACAATCCCTAAACCCCAACCACAAGTATCTGGTTTTTCAATTAATAGAATAACACATATGGCACTGGCAATTAAAATATAAAGTGCAGGTAATAATGGATAACCAAAAGCCTTATAAGGGCGCTCTGCATCAGGTCGGGTATATCGCAAAATAAATAAGCCGATAATGGTAATTACATAGAATAACAAAGAAGTAAATGTGGTATAGTCTAAAAGTTGGCCATAGGTTCCCGACAAACAAAGCGCCGATGCCCAAAAAGCCTGAATATACAAGGCAAATGCAGGAACTCCCTTTTTATTCAGGCCTGCTGCCTGCTTAAAAAATACGCCATCTTTAGCCATGGTATGGTACAAACGGGCACCAGATAAAATCATCCCATTGTTACAACCAAAGGTGGATACCATAATCAATAAAGCCATAATGGTAGCTGCGGCAGTTCCAAATATCATAGATGCAGCAGCCGTTCCAACCCGATTATCGGTAGCAAACATAATTCCTCTCTCAAAAATACCTGCCCCATCCGGACTACCGGCAACAGGTAACAACATCATGTAAGCCACATTGGCTAAAATGTATAAAACAGTTACAATAGAAGTCCCTAAAAACAAACTCAAGGGAATATTGCGCTGAGGATCTTTAATTTCACCGGCCGTATAAGTAATGTTATTCCACGAATCTGAAGAGAACAAAGAACCCACCATGGCCGCACCAACAGCAGCCCATAAAACCGTTCCTGTCAATAATTCGGTAGATATAGAGCCATCCGTATTAATTTTAGTAACGTAAGGAGTCCAGAAATTTTCAATATTGCTGGTAAATGCGGCAGAATTCAGCCCGAAATATATACCCAATACAATTAAACCCAATAAGGCTAAAATTTTAGCCATGGTAAACACCGTTTGCAATACCTTGGCATTTTTAACGCCCTGCAAATTCACATAGGTAAGAAAAGCGATCAACACCACAGCCAATAATTGCGTGGCATTAAACTCAAAAGCACCCAGCTGAAATAAAATGTTTGTTTTTGAAAACCAGGGGATTAATTCTGACGCATAAGTAGCAAAAGCAATGGCTACTGCCGCAATTACACCGGTTTGAATTACCGTAAAAACAGTCCACCCGAACAAAAAGCCCACCATCGGATTATAAGCTTCCTTTAAATACACATACTGGCCACCCGCTTTAGGCATCATACTCGCCAATTCGCCATAACTTAAAGCCGCAATAAGCGTAATTATACCGGTAATCACCCAAATAAGTAAAATATAAAATGGTGAACCAACAGATTTAGCGATATCTGAGCTTACCAAAAATATACCCGAACCTATCATGGAACCGGCAACAATCATCGTAGAGTCGAGTAAGCCCAACTCTCTTTTCATTTCTGTTTGTTCTAATTTTTCTTGCATATAAAGGTTTAAACGTAGACTAAGATATCTAAAAAAAGTACAGTGCGAAATTTATTAGACTGAAATGAGATTTAGCCTATGGTATTTGGAATTGCTTACAGCTCGATTTTTTTGAATAATTAGCCGAATTAAATTTGATTACTAGCTAAAGCCTGCTATTTTTGCCGGTCGTCTAAAACCAATAAATTTTATTTAACAACCCAAACATATTTACATGGAATTTTTACAAAACAATTTAATTTACACCATCCCCGTAATGGGCCTAATAGGCTTATTGGTGATGTTTATCAAATCTGCCTGGGTATCTAAACAAGATGCAGGCGATAAAAACATGCAAGAACTTGCCGGCTACATCGCCGATGGCGCCATGGCTTTCTTAAAAGCAGAATGGAAAGTATTGAGCATATTTGTAATTTTTGCTGCTGCTTTATTGGCTTATTCAGGAACCATTCATGAAGTAAACGGTAAAGCCATCCACTCTAGCTGGATTATCTCTATCGCATTTATTATAGGTGCCGTATTTTCTGCTACCGCAGGATATATTGGAATGAAAGTAGCTACCAAAGCCAACGTTCGTACCACTCAGGCAGCCCGTACCAGCTTAAAACAAGCCCTTAAAGTATCATTTACAGGTGGTACCGTAATGGGATTAGGTGTTGCAGGTTTAGCCGTTTTAGGTTTAGGCGGATTGTTCATCGCTTTTTTGGCGATTTTTGCCGATTTAGGCGTTGATACCGTTAAAACTGCCATCGAAGTATTAACCGGTTTCTCTTTAGGAGCCGAGTCTATCGCTTTATTTGCCCGTGTAGGTGGTGGTATTTACACCAAAGCTGCCGATGTAGGTGCAGATTTAGTAGGTAAAGTAGAAGCCGGAATTCCGGAAGACGACGTACGTAACCCGGCAACCATTGCCGATAACGTAGGCGATAACGTAGGTGACGTGGCCGGTATGGGTGCCGATTTATTCGGTTCTTATGTAGCCACCATCTTAGCCACCATGGTATTGGGTCAGGAAATTATAGTTACCGATAACTTTGGCGGCATGTCCCCAATCCTATTACCCATGGTCATTTGCGGATTAGGTATCATTTTCTCCATCATCGGTTTCAGCTTTGTAAAAATTAAAGACGACAAATCGAATGTGCAGAACGCCTTAAACTTGGGCAACTGGTCATCTATGATCATTACAGTAGTAGCTTCTTATTTTATTGTAATGTGGATGTTGCCAGATACCATGAATTTACGTGGTTATGAGTTCAGCAAACTGAATGTATTCTTCGCCATTGTAGTAGGTACCGTAGTAGGCGCTATCATGAGTATTGTAACCGAGTATTACACCGCAATGGGTAAACCTCCGGTTAATTCTATCATCCAGCAATCTGCTACCGGGCACGCCACCAACATCATTGGCGGTTTATCAGTAGGTATGAAATCTACTGTTATCCCAATATTAACCTTAGCCGGTGGTATCATGGCTTCTTACTATTTCGCCGGATTATACGGAGTAGCAATTGCAGCTGCCGGAATGATGGCTACTACCGCCATGCAATTAGCCATTGATGCTTTCGGCCCAATTGCCGATAACGCAGGCGGTATTGCAGAAATGAGCCAATTACCTCCAGAAGTTCGTGAGCGTACAGATAATTTAGACGCCGTAGGAAACACTACCGCAGCAACTGGTAAAGGTTTCGCCATTGCATCTGCAGCATTAACCTCATTGGCTTTATTTGCAGCCTTTGTGGGTATAGCCGGTATCGATGCCATTAACATTTATAAAGCCCCGGTATTAGCCGGTTTATTTGTAGGTGGTATGATTCCATTCATTTTCTCTGCCCTTTGCATTCAGGCAGTAGGTAAAGCCGCCA